>CAZPHE010000004.1:0-37661 GCA_964586315.1 uncultured bacterium
CAACCAGTAGTTTTATTGCTTGTTCAATGAACTCTAACATAGCATCCTCCATTTTTCTTAGTAATTAAAAAAGTATTAAAACTATTCTTCTTCTGTATTGTCTTCTAATTGTTCTCTTTCAATTAATTCATTTTTAAGAGTTTCTTGACTTTCATTTACAATATGAGATTTTTTTCCAGAATTATCAGTAATTTTTTCTTCTATAGATTCAGAGACTATTTCTTTTTCTTTATTCCTCTTATCTAGTTTTTCAGAACGATTTTTAAGCACTTCAACTCTATTTAATTCCCATTTTTTCATCTCTATTTCTATTTCCGAATTATCAAGTCCTTGTTTCATAAGGTGCCATTTATGTGCTATGCCTGAACGACGTAATAATTTATGTGCGGCTTCAGTTGTTTGCGCACCTTCCTTTAGCCAGTGTAAAATTCTATTCCCTTTTAAATCAAAAGAATGATCAATATCAATTGGATTATACCAACCTAATTCTTCAATAGCAGCACCATCACGCCGTTTCCTTGAATCCATTACAACCATTCTATAGAATGGTCGATTTCTCCGTCCAATACGCTTTAACCTTATTTTTGTAGACAATTTTAGAACTCCTTATTTAAAATTGTTGAGATTCCCCAAACCCGGGAAATTAATTTGTTTCAAATTTTTTATTTTTTTCATCATTTTTTTCATATACTGGAACTGATTTAATAGGGAATTGACCTCCTGAACTGATCGTCCACTACCTTTAGCAATTCTTAATCTACGACTTCCATCAATAATATTAGGCATTTTTCTTTCTTTTAATGTCATTGAATTTATTATTGCTTCTGTCCAAATCAATTGCCGGTCATCCATATTCATTGTTTTGATAATTTTTGAATTCATACTAGGCAGCATTTTTAGAGTTTGGCCAAAAGAACCCATTTTTTTAATTTGCTTTAATTGATTATTAAAATCATTTAAATCAAAACTATTTAATTTAATTTTATCTTTGATCTTATCTACATTATGCTGATCAAATACTTTTTGAGCTTTTTCAACAAGTGAGATAACATCCCCAAAACCAAGGATACGATTAGCAACCCTGAGTGGATCAAAAACTTCTAATCCATCAATTCCCTCTGAGGTTCCAATGAATTTAATAGGTACACCTGTAACATAGTTAATTGAAACTGCAGCACCACCTCTTGAATCTCCATCCATTTTTGTAAGAATTATACCTGTTAATGATAAAACCCTATGAAATGCAATAGCTGAGTTCACAGCATCTTGTCCTGTCATACCATCTGCAACAAAAAGAATTTCACTAGGATTGGCTAATGTTGAAATAGACTGAACTTCATTCATCATTTTTTCATTTATATGTAATCTACCAGCAGTGTCTAATATCAAAACATCCTTTTCTAAATTACATGATTTTTCCAACGCTAAACTGCAAATATTTATTGGACTTTTCATGTCATCTGCAAATACATCAACTCCTATTTGCCTACCAATGATATTCAATTGGTCAATAGCTGCTGGTCTATAAATATCAGTAGTAGCCAATAGTACTGATTTACCTGATTTTTTCAAACTGTATGCAAGTTTACCGGCACTAGTAGTTTTTCCGGCACCTTGTAAACCAGCAAGGATCACAACAGATGGTTTTTTTTCAAGTGCCAAGCTCTTTGTTTCTGATCCAAGCAAAGTGACCAGTTCATCTCTTATGATTTTTACAAATTGTTCTCCTGGTTTTACTGATTTTAAAACTTTTGTGCCTTGTGCTTTTGCTTCTACTTTAGCAATAAAAGATTTTACTACTTTAAAGTTTATATCTGAATCAAGAAGAGTTTTACGTACTTCACGAACAGTTTCTTTAATATTCCTGTCCGTAATCTTCCCTAAACCACGAACGCTTCTAAAAATCGTCTGGAACTTTTCTGTTATTCGCCCGAACATGTAATCTCCAATAGGAATACGCTACTAAATTTAGTGATCCTACCCTTAAAAAGTAACTGGGAATACTATTGCATGATTTTTAGAAAAAATCACAATTTTAAATCAATGGTAATACCATAACTCCGAGGGTCACCAAAACTTTTCCATAATTGATTGGGATAATTTGGAGGAATAAGACCAAAATAGAATCCTCTAACTGCATATCTCACATCAAAAAGATTTCTAACCCAAAATTTTATATTTATTGGTTTGAAAGACTTCCCTAAAATAAAATCAGTTAAGAAATATGGTTCTGATTTCTGGTCATGGCTATCCGAAAAATAATATTCACTTTTATAAGAAGTAATAGTGGAAAAATAGAAATCATCAATCTCATAATTAATACTTATTGAACTCATGATTTTCGGGGCCATGGCTGATTCTCTATTACCACCATAACCTATGATGATATTTCCATCTAAATCAGAGTTTGGATAAGAAAACCTATTTAACCAAGTATTTAATGTTGAAAATGTTGATTTAATTAATAAAAACTGTGATATATTATGATTGTGTTCAACTTCTATTCCCATTGTTTTACCATTACCAGCATTACTTGTATAAAAAAGAAAACTATTTGGATTCCTCTTATCTGCTTGGTTAGATATAGATACTTGTTGGTTTTTTCTCAAACTTAAAAATAACGCCAGATTTGTTCTAGAAATAGACGTCTTCCGTTTCAATCCAAATTCTATATTTTGGATTAATTCTGGATTATAAGGGCGATTAGTATCAATCAAATGAGGTTGTTGATTTATTCCGCCAGATTTATATCCTTGTGAAAAAGATCCATAAAATCTGGTTGACATATTTTTCATATAATTTAGCGATGTAAGATAACCAATCATATTATCTTTTTTATCTACACTAATAGGGTCTAGAATAATAGTTTGGTAGTAATAATCAAGATTTTGGAATGTGCCACTATAATCATGCTGGTTTGCTTCAATTCTTAAATTCGCCTTAAACCGTAATACAGATGTTAAATCAAAACTATACTCAGTATATATAGCTAAAGCAGTAAAATCATATACTCCTGTAGCACTAGTGGCATCACCACCAAATATATAACCATTGGCTTCATCTATCTCTTTTAACTTTTTACAATATAAGCCAAAAGTAAGGTTTCCATAATAACTTCGTAATTCTTGTGCAAAATTTGATCGGCTTTTTATAAATGTATCCTGGAATTTATTATTAAAGAAAAATATAGAATCAGGAAGTGATTCAGGTGTCCAACCATGTTCAGAAGCCCAATAAAGGCTATCTGCCCAATCTCCATCATAGGAATGTATTAGATCTGTTTCAGTATATGATGTAATACTTTTTAAATTAAAATCATTCGATACCAATAAGTTTGTATTAATTGAACATCCAAATGTTTTCTGACTGTCTTCACCACTATCATCGCTATACGTTTTGAATGCTAAGTTGTTATCGGGTGCCCATGCATCATAACCATTATCTAAATTGGAATGTATGAAAGTTGCAAGTACATTCAATTTATTACTTGGTTTTAAATGAAGTTTCATTCTAGTTATTAATTCATTTTTCTTATTTGAGTTATTAATCTTTAAAGTTAGGTTTTTTCTAAACCCATCTATGTAATTGTAATTTGCCATAAACCTTAAAGACAACTTTTCAATGATATTTAAATTAAAAAATGCCTTAAGACTGCGGTGATTATCAGTGCCATAACTTGTTGATGCCCCCAACTCAGTTTTTTTTGATGGATCTTTAGATTTCATTGATATTAAACCTGCAAGGGCATTGGCTCCAAAAAATGAGGATTGCGGTCCTTTATAAATTTCAATTTGTCCCATGTCATACAAATGGCCTACCATACCTAATCCACTTAAATCCATATCATCTAATACAAATCCAACAGAGAAATTAGGCTGACCTTCTCCAAAATAATGGCTCCGCTCTCCAACACCTCTGATCTGAAAGTAACGAGGTCTACTTGTTCCACCTGCCCAATTTAAATTTGGGACTGCATCTATTAATGTTTGGAAATGATCAGCACCAGATTTCTGAATCTCTATCGATGTAATTACAGATATACTTGTTGTAACATTATGTAATGATTCATCAGAAAGTCCTGCTTTGACCATAACTTCATTGGATTTAATGACATGCAATATAAGTTTTATTAACATTCCATTCTGTGCTGTCTTTTTAACTTTTTTATAAGCAATATGGGAAAATTCTAATTCTGTTCCATCAATAACATCAATTATAAAATCACCCTCTAAATTAGTGCTAGTCCCTTTATCACCTGAAACAACATTTACATTTGGAATTGGTTCACCACTTGATAAATCTATAACGGTTCCTGAAATCTGTGAAAAAATAATAGTTGGTATAAAACTAGAATAAAATATAAATGGTTTAAATTTCATAGTGTCTTCCTACGCTGGCATTATCCAGATCAGGTCAATGGGTTTGTTCTCAGCCGTTTGATCTTTCTTATAGCAAACAGCACCCCTGACTTGTTATAATTTAAAATATAATTTCATCTTCTTTACATTGTTTTAGCACAAAATAAATTATTACCTTTCATTTACATATGATGGAGTAATAATGTCCAAACAATTAAATGAGATAACGCCAAAAGCAATAATATTAGGAATCTTATTATCTATGATACTTGCAGGAGCGAATGCCTATTTAGGCCTTTTTGCTGGTATGACAATTTCTGCTTCAATTCCAGCTGCAGTTATATCAATGGGTGTTTTGCGCTTATTTAAAAATTCCAATATTTTAGAAAACAATATTGTCCAAACAGCTGCGTCTGCAGGAGAGTCACTAGCTGCAGGAGTTATTTTTACAATTCCTGCATTAGTACTAATGGGTTACTGGAACGAATTTAATTATTTAGAAGTAGCTAAGATCGCTGCTATCGGTGGTGTCATCGGTGTGCTGTTCACGGTACCCTTGCGCCGGGCACTAATTGTAGAAGCGAAATTGAAATTTCCTGAAGGTGTTGCAACCGCCGCCGTTTTAAAAGCAGGGGAAGATTCCAGAACATCTGAACAAAAAGATGAATCAGGTGGGCTTATAACCATCGCAATTTCCGGAGTCGTAGGCGGAATTATGAAACTTTGCCAGCAAGGTTTTGGGATGTGGTATGCTGCCGTAGAAGGAGCACGAGTCGTTTCAGTAGAACGTGCAGGAAATACTATTTATCAATCAATTTTTGGTATTGGCACAAATTTGTCACCAGCATTGATTTCAGTAGGATATATTGTTGGTCGAAATATTGGCATCCTTGTTTTCGTTGGAGGACTAGTCTCCTGGTTGGTGGCCATCCCGATCTACACAGCTATTTATGGTTTTGAAGGCGAATCTATGGCTGCAGCCTGGACCATATGGGATTCTCAAATACGGTACCTTGGTGTTGGTGCAATGGTAGTCGGTGGGATCTGGTCACTTTTCAAACTTTTCAAACCATTGATGAGTGGAATTAAAGCTAGTCTGGCAACGATCCAACAATCAAGCCATAACCAAGATCGTCCGATCCAAGAACAGGATTTTCCAATTAACTATGTAGGGATCGCGCTTGGACTTCTACTGATTCCAGTTTTTCTTCTTTATTTTGATATTGTGGATCATGTCTCCCTTGCACTACTGCTTGCATTAATTATGATGATTTTTGGATTTCTTTTCTCGGCAGTTGCTGCCTATATGGCTGGTGTTGTTGGTTCATCTAATAATCCTATTTCCGGCGTTACCATCGCCACTATCCTTTTCTCATCTTTATTGCTCCTACTTCTATTGGGTGAAAATTCAAACGTGGGTGCACCAGCAGCCATCATGATTGGTGCCGTAGTGTGTTGTGCTGCCGCCATTGGCGGCGACAATCTGCAAGATCTAAAAACAGGTAATATCGTAGGCGCTACACCCTGGAAACAGCAGGTAATGCAAATCATTGGAACTATAAGTGCAGCACTCGTTCTTGGTCTTGTTCTGGATATTCTCCATACTGCATACGTCATTGGATCAGATACCTTGTCTGCACCACAGGCAACTTTAATGAAATCAGTAGCAGATGGCGTTTTTAATGACAACTTACCTTGGACCATGGTTGGAATCGGTGCAATCATCGGGATCATAATCATTTTAATTGATATGCGACAGGAAAAAATTGGGTCAGATTTTCGAGTTCCTATTTTAGCCGTTGCAGTTGGAATTTATCTCCCCATCGAGTTATCCGTACCGATCTTTATTGGTGGAATGATCTCTCATTTTAGCGAAAAATCAGGTTCAACTGAGATCATGAAAAAACGTGGGTTACTTATTGCATCTGGACTTATTACTGGCGAAGCTCTAATGGGTATTTTGGTCGCAGTTCCCATTTTCGTTACAGGCGAAAAGGATTGGTGGCCCAAAGTGCTTGGTTTTGAAATTTTTGGAATCATATGCTTTCTTGCGGTATTGACCTGGCTTTATAAATCCGTGACGAAATAAATCAGGACTCTAAAATATTTTTGGTTATGCCATCTATATCATTTGATTTATTAAATCGTTTACCCAAAGTAGAACTCCACTGCCATTTAGATGGTAGTCTGCGAACCCAATCAATTATAGAACAAGCAGAAAAAGATCATATCCAAATTCCTTCTTATAATCAAAGGAACTTAGATACCTTGATCCGTATAGGAAAAAAACGAGTTTCTCTTGATCAATATATAAATAGATTTGAAATAACTCTTAGCGTGATGCAAACCCCTCAATCATTAAAACGGTTTGCATATGAATTGATAGAAGATGTAGCTCAAGAAAATGTCCGCTATATTGAAGTTAGATATTCACCCATTTTACATACTAAAAAAGGAATGACTCTTGATAATGCACTTGAATCTGTACAAAAAGGATTGAAAAATGGTGAAAAAGATTTTGGAGTGAAATCGGGGATCATTGTTTGTGGGATCAGACATATTTCCCCTGAAATATCTCTAAAATTAGCAGATCTTACAGTCCGTTATAAAAATCGTGGTGTTATTGGCTTTGACTTAGCAGGCGCTGAAGAAAATTTTCCTGCTAAAGAACATCGCGAAGCTTTTTATCTAATACGCAACAATAATATTAATGCCACAATACATGCAGGAGAAGCCTTTGGCGCATCATCTATACATCAGGCTATTCATCAATGTGGTGCGAATCGTATTGGCCATGGAACTCGACTAAAAGAAGATCGAAATCTGATGCAATATATAAATGACCACAGAATACCACTAGAAATTTGCCTTACTTCCAACTTTCATACACGCACTGTAGGGTCTTTAAAAAGCCATCCTATTAAATACTATTATAGCCAAGGTATTCGAGTGACCATTAATACAGATAATAGACTTATCTCTAATACAACATTAACTAAGGAATTTATGCTCGCTCATCAATTGTTTGGTTTTAATCTTCACGACTTTAGAGAGGTTACCATAATTGCAATGAAAAGTGCTTTTTTAAATCACAATGAACGAATAACAATGATTAAATCCATAGCAGAAGAATTTGAACAAGAATTTGGTCTACATCCTGAATATGTAAAGTCTAGATAAGATAATAAATTTATTATTCTAATTTTTAATTACTGTTATTTTATCTGCAAAATGTGATCCATCTTTACCATAAATCATTAAAAGATATACACCACTGGAGACAAAGTCTCCATCGTTATCTCTACCATCCCAAGATAATTGATCACCATCAGTACCTATACCTTGTGAAGGGATATGTCTTATGACTTTTCCATCCAAGGTCAGAATCATCATTGAAGATTCATATATTAACCCATCAACTTTCAGGGACTTTGAAGATGGAATATAGAAAGGACTCGGGAATATTTTTATTTGGTTATAGTCAAGGTTTGATTTTCCAAATGGGATTCTTAATATATTAATACCTTTACTAGTGGCAACATAGGCAAGTTTTTTTTCATCATTAAAATCTATATCTCTTATTTCATCAGATAGAAGAGGACTATTGGTAGTTCTAAATCCATTAATATTAGGCCAATAAGTTGTATTTTCTAAAAGTATGTGTATACCTTGGGTTGGTGAAAAAGTCCAAATATTTCCCTGTTGATCCACAGATATACCTGCGCCATTACCAAAAGATATATTTGGGAAATACGCATATAAATTTTCACGAATAACAGGATTATGATAATCCTCTAGATCATAGTAATTCAAACCTGAAGGTGTCAGATAATATAATCTGTTATTAAGACCCATACCCAAAGACCAGACTGTGCCACCATAATCGATAATCTTCCAAAAGAATTCGTCTGGATTAAATGGATCACCTTCAAAAGTTAACATAGAAATACCACCATTCGGATATATTCCTAAATTTGCTTCTTCTGCTTGGAAGGCAGATATCCACACTCGATCCCAATTATCAAAAGAAATAGAAGCAGGTGATTGGCTAATTCGAATAGAAGTTTCTGATGAACCATAGTGTTTCCAGATACCCTCACTTGATCTAACATGTATAGGATTATTACCATTTATACAATATGGATTTAAAATCCATAAATTTCCATCATTATCAAATTCTACATCCAATGTAACCTGATAAGGGATAGAATTACCTGATGTGGTGTGATAGCTTAAGAAAGTTGTATCAATTATTGAAATATTTGTAGGGTCATCAACATCTAAAATAATTACACCTCCGCTCCATCTAGGGGGATTACTTGAATAAACACGTGACCCTCTAATTGCACAATATAGCAAGCCATCTGGTCCTTGTTCAAGATCTGCTATATATTCTCCAAAATCATAGGATATTGTATCTGCACTATAATAATTCAAATTATAATTATCTGATATAAATTCTGTCCCAGACGAAGTAATGCCTAAAATATTATGCCAACCAATTCCATTATAAATTGATATCCCATGACCACTACCACATACTAATCTACCATCGTTAAGAATGGTAATAGCAGAAAAATTGTTAGTAACGGGTGCATTAGGTAAAAATCTATATGTTTGATATGTATTGTCTTGATGATTAACAAACAAAATCCCATTATTTAACCCCGCAATAGTCTGATCCAATACCTGGATAATTTTTGAAACTCCATATCGATTTTCAATTAAATATTCATTATTCCCAGATTTCATAAACAATTTTTTACCATCTATAAACCAGTAATCATCAGATATAACTTGAATTTTATTTGCATTCTCTAGATCATAGGAGAATTCTATTTGATCAAGCACATTTGTATTTATAGAATATTGATATAAGGCATTTTTTAAAGTAAATACTATCATCTCATTATTTCTAGTCATTGAAGTAATCTCTTCATTTATATTGGGAATAAGTTTTGACCATGAATTTGGATTTTTAATATTATCCGTAATGAGTGCTGAATACATACCGGTAGTCATTCCAAGAAATAATGTCGAATCTTTAATTAAAAAACAATTAATTGAACCTGCATCTATGGGGTAATTACGGTAAGAATCTCGGTATTCCCAATTCTTGTCATAAGTAAATTCCATTAATCCTATATCTTGACCATCTCGAAATAATACCCAAGCCATAAGATTTTCGATTTGAATATCTAAAATGGCGGTTAATCCAAAATCAAAAATATCCACAGATTCATTATTTATAGGATCATAAACTTGCAAAAAGCCAAAAGGTGAATTACCACCTATCCATAAATTGGATTTATGATCTTTAGTAATAGTGGATAAATCAACACTTTGAAGCCCATCAATTGTAGTTATAGTTAAATATTTATTATCGTCATTCAGTTGAAATATTCCACCTCCTGTTGCTCCAAAAATTTTTCCTTCAAAATAAATTAAATCATTTACTTGAAGAGGAGATGTAAGAGCATCCCATTCACCTACACGAACCTGAGCATTACAAAATGTCAAACAAATATTTATTATAAATATTGTAGTGTTAAATAAAGAAAGAATTTTTAATGCGTAATATTTCATATCTATATTGTATTGGAAGTTTTCAATGTTATTCTATCTTTAACTTTATCTTTTGTTTAAATAAACTCACTCCAATATTAGTATTATGAAAAATTACTTGATTCCAATCTTATTATTAAATCTGTTATTAGGGCAAAAGCAAATACCTTTTACTATCGATGTTCGCCCTAGAATAATTGATGATGCAAAAGTCTTAATCAATGTTGAGGTTATAAACCATATTGGGCGTCCTGTTGATTATTTAGAAGGTTTTCTAAGTGAATTTTCTGAAAAAAAAGATCTTTTAAGTGAAAAACGAATGGTCTTGGTTTATAACTATGAGCCAGCATTACAAACTGGTTTTTCAACTACCAAAACCACAACTTATGATTTAAAATATGATCAGAAGCCATCAGTATTTGAATTTCATATTTCTAAAGTTAAATTTTCTGGTGAAAATCGTGTTTTTGCTTGGCATCCTAAATCTGGCTTCATTCGTATTGATTAAACTGTTTTTGATTATGTTGCAATAGTTTTTTCTCCAATAATTTGCTGTAGTTTAATGTGTCTAAATTCAATGTCATTTTATTAATCCATTGTCTAGTATCATTTATATATATTTCTATTTTCTCGATTGGCAACCGCTCTGCATACATATTTGCAATTATAATTGCTGATGGAATTGGGATATAACTATTCAGTGGGTCTTTATAAAAATAATCAATATTCCTAATAAGTTCTCTATT
This sequence comes from uncultured bacterium, assembly GCA_964586315.1. GTDB lineage: Bacteria > Fidelibacterota > Marinisomatia > Marinisomatales > UBA1611 > CAZEER01. The sequence goes on from CAZPHE010000004.1 coordinate 10,670, forward strand.
TGTAAGATAATCCACTGTTTCAGAGTATAAGGCATCTGCCAATTCACTATCTTTTTGCCAAGTTTTCAAATAATCATAAAAACGTCTATCCAATACACCATTAAGGTATGCTTTTTTCACATTAAAAGCTGCTTCTTCATTATAATCCATCTTTTTTAAAACTTTGTTCCAATCTCTACCATCCCAAAATAATTTATTTTCTCTAGAAAAAACTAAATGGGTAAATAAAATAACAGTATATAAATAATATTTTTTCATGACAATTCTAATTAAGTTTGTCAATATTTTTTATAACAACAGTTTTAATATTTACAAATTCCATCATTCCGTATTTCCCCAATTCTCTACCATAGCCTGAATCTTTAATCCCTCCAAAAGGAAGTCTCGGGTCTGATTTTACAAAATCATTTACAAAACATGAACCAGCATGTAATTTTTTCTTTGCAATATTTTCACCATTTTTTATATCTCGAGTAAAGATTGCAGCACCCAATCCAAAAGGTGTTTTATTACCTAATTCAATCGCTTCATCTTCATTTTTTGCTTTAATTATTGAAAAAACAGGACCAAAAATCTCTTCATCAAATGCAGCCATACCTGGTTTTACATCAGATAATATCGTAAGAGGATAAAAAGCGCCTGGGATATTTGGTATATAACCTCCAAGACAAAGTTTTGCTCCTGAGTTTATAGATCTTACAACTTGATCATGTACTTCATTTCTAGCATCTATTGAGACCATTGGTCCAATATCAACATCATCTAATGGATCACCCATTATTTTTTCAGCCAATTTTTTTTCAATTTTCATTAAAAATTCATCATACAATGATTTTGTGATAATTATTCTTTTGGCTGCTATGCAACTTTGCCCGGTATTCAAAATTCTACCATCAATACATGACTTTATGGATAAATCAAGATCGGCATCTTCTAAAATAATATAAGGATCACTACCCCCTAATTCAAGAACCGTTTTTTTTAATTCCTTACCTGCCGTTTCAGCAACAGATCTTCCCGCTGGAGTACTTCCTGTGATAGTAACAGCATTAATTAATGGGTTTTCTATAATCTTAGCAACTTCCTTGCCTCTTACAGGAATATTTCGAAAAATATATTCTGGAAATCCGGCTTCATAAAAACATGATTCTATAGAATTTGCACAGCCTTGAACATTAGATGCATGTTTTAAAATAGCTGCATTACCAGCAGTTATAGTAGGTATAGCAAATCTAAATACTTGCCAAAATGGAAAATTCCAGGGCATGACACCTAAAATTAATCCAATTGGTTGCACTATTACTAAGCTCTTTTGGCCGGCAATACCTATTTCCTTTTCTTTGAGAAATTCATTAGAATGCTCTATATAATAATCGCAGAGCCAAGCACATTTTTCAATTTCACCTTTTGATTGATTTATTGGTTTACCCATTTCTTGAGAAATTATTATAGCATATTCTCGTTTTTTATCTCTTAATTTTCCAGCAATTTGTTTTAAACATTCTATACGAAAATTAAGTTCTGTCATTGACCATTTTTTTTGAGCTAAACTAGCATGTTTTAGAATTTCTTTAATTGAGTTTTCAGAAAATTCAGTATAAGCTTGAATTTCCTCACCTGTGGAAGGATTAATTGATAATAGAGACATTTATGAATATTTAGTTAAAAATACCAGATCAAATTTAACACAACCAATTAAAATCAGAACCTTGGATTTTTATATTTTAGAAAAAATAATTGAATATTAGTCTTATAAAATACTAGAATATATTAATTAAGCTTGTATTTCGGGTCTCACTTTTAAAATAATGGGATCGGTTTGATCTTTTTCTAATGGTCTGTATTCTGGTATTAGAGATGCCAATATTGATCTAAGCTGATTATTATCAAATTCATGCCCAATTAATACTCCTTTCTTTATTTTAGATGCAATTTCTTGGATCTCTTCATCAGATAAAGTAGGACGAATTTCTAATATTTTTTTATGGACGGTTTTATGAAATGATTTTGACTCAAGAATTAGTTCTTCAAAATTTTTCTCACCTGGCCGTGCTCCAATAAAGCTTATCGGAATATCAATATCTGGCTCAAGTCCTGATAATTTTATCAATTCATTTGCAATATCAAGTATTTTAATTGGACGCCCCATATCAAGTGCGAATATTTCGCCACCTTTTCCTAATTCACCTGATTGTAAAATTAATTGTGCCGCTTCAGTAACTGACATAAAATACCTTTCCATATCTGGGTCTGTTATAGTAATGGGACCTCCAGATCTTATTTGTTCCTGGAATATTGGGATAACACTTCCACTGCTACCTAGAACATTACCAAAACGAACAGCTATAAAACTAGTTTTGCAATTAGAATCTGCACCCTGACAAATTAACTCTGCTAAACGCTTTGTCGCACCCATTACATTAATAGGTTTAACAGCCTTATCAGTACTGACTAAAACAAATTTTTCAATATTATGCTGCAATGATAAATTCACAAGGTTAGTAGTCCCATGTACATTTGTTTCAACAGCTTCCCAAGGAAAAGCTTCTTGCATAGAAACATGTTTATATGCTGCAGCATGAAAAATAATTTGAGGTTCATATTCATTAAAAACTTTACTCAATATATCACGATCTCTAACATTAGTTAATAGTGGTTTTGTAAGAACATTACTTGGTTTTTCTAAAATTTCCCTTTCAATTTGGAATAAATTATATTCACTGTTATCTAACATAACCAATAATGCTGGTTCATATTTAAGACACTCTCTTACCAATTCTGACCCAATACTTCCCCCAGCACCAGTAATTAAAATTCTCTTCCCACGCAGAAATTTCTTGATCGAATTCTTATTTAGATTAACTTCATTTCGACCTAACAAATCAAGAATAGAGACTTCTTTTAATTGATTAATTGATAATTTACCTGATACTACTTCTTCTACCGATGGTAATGTTCTAAAAGGTTTTCCAGCATCTTTACAAATTTCAATAATACGATATAGTTCTTTTCTAGGTAAATTGGGGCAACAGATTAAAGCTTCATCATATTTATTCATATAATCTGATAAATCTGAAATTTTTCCTAAAACTGGTTTACCATGAATATACCTCCCCTTATTGGAGCTATTATCATCAAGAAACCCAATAGGATCCATAAGATGCTTTGAATCGTTTAATAGTTCTCTACATATAAAACTCCCTGTTGAACCTGCACCAATTAACATGACTCGTTTTGAAAATTCAATCTTATATGGCTTAGGATTAATTAAATATGAAAAAATCATCCTTATACCCAATCTTGAAAAACTTGTAAAACCAAAGCAAATCATCAAATCTATAGCAAAAACTGAGTTGGGTATATTGTTATTAAAACCAATGAAATATCCAATCATTGCAATACTAACCATTGAACCAGTTATATTTGCTTTTGCAATATTAAACATATCTAATATACCTGTATATCGCCACATCCCTTTATAAAGATCAAATAAATAGAAAGATGATAATTTTGAAATTATTACTAATCCAAAAAATTTGAAGAGATTTGGATCAAATAAAATTTGGGGTATCCTAAAATCATTCCTGATAAAAAAAGCAAAAATAAATCCTAGAAGGACTGATATTATATCGGATAAAATTAAGATTCTAAGATTTTTGGAAGTATCTTCTTTTGTTCTAGTATTTTTAATATCCTTTATTTTTACATCACTTATTGTTTGTCTTATTTGATATTCACCATCATCTTCTATTTTCAAAAGTTTAAGGAGCATATAATGGCCCATTTGTTTTGGAATAAATAGAGATAAAATTGTGATACCTACTAGTTTTAAATCTTGAAAGAATCCTTTTTTATTGACATAATAATTATCTAAACCTACTTTAATATCTAATATGGATTTGTATGGATCATCTGAGTCAATCATAGACCAAATCTCTGATTCATTCCTGAATAATATAGAAGAATATCCAGATAACCCGGGTTTGATTTTTTCTAAAAAGGAAAAGGTTTTTTTATTAACAAATTGTGGCACTTCAGGTCTTGGACCAATAAAACGCATATCACCTTTAATAACATTTATTAATTGGGGAAGTTCATCTAATTTTGTTTTTCTTAAAAAACGTCCCCAACTAGTTGCTTGGGGTACTTGCCCATTATTAAAAATTTGATTCTCATTACCCTTTTTAATTGTTCTAAACTTATATATGATAAAGTTTTTGAAATATTTACCAACACGGATTTGCTTAAAAATAATTGGTCTTCCTTGAAGAATTAAACTTATTACCGAAATAAAAATGAGAATCGGTGATAATATTACAGTTAGAAGCCCTGCTGTTAATCTAGATAATATTTCCATTAGGTTAATATTCGTGCATTAATATATAAGTTTCAATGCCTATCCCAGGAGAGGTGATCATTATCACACAAGTGACCAAGTTCACAGACGGATATATATAATCTATTAAGGATAAATCGCTGGGTGCTTATATAAGCACCTGTAATCAACGCTAATAGCCTTATTTGGTCTGACGACCAATATATTATTGTAGTCCACATCATTTATTACCTCGGAATAAGTAATTTACTAAATTTATTGTATTCTTGCTTTGCTAGCAAGACTAATTAGCAAATAATGATCTATTAGTTTTTAAAAGCTAGAATCAATTTATATAAAACTAAATTTTATATAGAAAAAATATTGTATAATTTTTTTATACTTTGAGTAACATAATTCACTTCATCATCATTCATGTCTGGATATATAGGTAAACTTATAATTGATTCATATAATTCGTTTGACCGTGGATAATCTTGATTGGAAAAATTATATAATGATTTATAGTAAGTTAATTTATGGATTGGCTTATAATGGACTGCTAAACCTATCCCTCTCTTATTCATTTCTTCTATAAATTTATTTCTAGAGATCGCCCAAGCTTCCAAGTTTAATTTAATAACAAATAAATGCCATGCATGACCATCGTTTAATTGAGGTAAAATGATTCCATCAATTTTACTCAATTCTTCAAAATATTTTTTTATTATGTCCTTCCGCTTTTTTTCCCAATTATTTAATTGGCTCAATTGCCATAAACCAAAAGATGCTGCTATATCCGTCATATTATACTTATAACCAAGGCTGACTACATCATATTCCCATTTACCATAATCTTTAAATCTATCCCATCCATCTTTCGTGATTCCATGGAGAGATAAACTTTTTACTTTTTCCGCTAATTTTTTGTTGTTTGTTGATAGAGCGCCACCTTCACCACCAGTAGTAATATTTTTATTTGCATAGAAAGAGAATGCTGCACCATAATTAGTATCACCAATTTTACCATAATTAGAAATAGATTCTAATGCATGAGCAGCATCTTCTAATATAAAAGTTCCATATTTTTCAGCTAAATCAAATAAATGTTTCATATTTACTGCCTCACCACCATAATGCATAGGTAGAATTGCTTTTATATTATTTTGGGTTCGTAATAAATGTTCAACCTGATTTAAATCCATTAAAAAACTTGACGGTTCATTATCAACTAATAATGGATGCATATCAAGATATTCTCCACATTCGATAGTTGAGACAAAAGTCATTGTCGGTACAATAAATTTATCACCTTTTTTAAATCCTAAAGCAGCTAACGTAAGATGTAATGCGGCTGTACAGGAATTCAAAGCTACAACATATCTAGCATTTAATATTTTGGATAATTCATTTTCAAAAAATTGGACTTGCTTCCCCGTGGTAAGCCAACCAGAACGTATTGAGTCAGAAAATATTTCATCGAGACTACGGGGTAGAGTTGGTCTATGAAATGGTATTCTCATATATATTTTTTAATTGGGATGAAAATATCAATTCCAAGTCTAAATTCATTATCTATATTAAATCTATCAGATTTATTTATTTTTATTTCACTTATAATCGAGAAATAAGGTTTAAGCCACCATTGAATATGAGTTTTCACAAAAGTTATTGTTTCATCATCAACATTAGGAAATTCAGTGTAAGGATAATCTGCATAACCAGAATATGGTGACTGCATAATATTTTTTTCTCCAATTTCCATTCGACCAATTTCAATATTCCCATAATAACGAATTGTTTTTGATATCCTATTAATTCCAAATCTAATGTCTCTTATATCACTACCAACTGCCCATCCTAAAGGTTTATTACGATGTACAAAATTATTTTTCCCATCTTCATGTTTAAATGTATTAGAACCAATTCTTATTATTGAAACATAACAAGATGTTAATGATAATTCTGTATTAAATGGTGTATAAACACATTTAAAAGAATATGCAGTCCAATGTCCTTTACCCTCATCCTTTTGTTTTTTATCGATTACAAATTCATCGAATAAATAATTCCCAGAAATTCTAAAATTTTTGTTATTTGAATAATCAATGCTACCTTGCCATATTGCATTCCCATTATCCGTACCTATATCATTTTGACGATCATTCAACTCTATTTCAAGATGAGTAGAGATAGGATTAAAATAAGCAAAATCAATTGATCTATTTTCACCTGAATAAACAACAACCTCTGATAATCCAAACAAAAGATTTCTTTGGTTGTTCCATTCAATTCCACGTCCTGTAATATATCTATTGTAGAATAAACTATCAGTCTCAAGATATCCGTGAAAATACCGGACTTTTAATCTACCAAAATTTAGATCAAGCATACCATAATCGTACCCATTAGATGTCTCACTTAATGCAAGTTGAATATCATTTCCTGCACCCCAACTTTGTCTGCCTCTACCAAATTGAATAATCATCCATTCATTCTCATAACTGATACCTGAAAGATCTGTCTCGCCAGAAGAAAAACCAATTCTATCAATATCTCTTGGAATACCTGAATATCGATCAAAAAGGTCTACTTTATTAACAATTCTTGAATATAAATATCCATGAAAATTTGATTGAAATGTAAAATGCCCAAACCCATAAACAGATTTTGCTTCTGAAAATAATATCGTTCCCAAACGCATATTAATAATTAAGGAATCTGGGATATTATTTTTATGTGTATATCTAAGTGGGCCAAAAGTTGTATTTTTATCCCAATTGTCGCCGATATCTAAAGAATATTTTACAAATTTGTATTGGTAGAATTCATTGGGGATCTCTTGTGCAAAAATACAATTGATTGATATTATGGATATTAAGATGGATTTCACTTTAGTCAATGGTTTGATAGAATCCTATTTTAAACGATAAAAAATATTATAAATAATTACCAAACTTTCTCCTTCAATAGTCTGACAAAACCAAATAAATAGCCAAAACCATAGGAAAAATGTAATGATGGGAAAACAAAAATAGAAAAAAACTTACTCATTATTGTTTGTTGGATATATATTGAAAATATTAAACAAAAAAATATGTATAGAATAATGGGTAAAATAAAAATCCAGTGTAGTTTAACCAACAAAAAGGTTATAGAAATTAAAATACAAAATATAGGCGGAACATAATGGTACCAACGTTTACCATAGGGCACTTTTTTAAAAACTATGGGTTTGAAAATTCCATAATTGAAATATTGGCTACATAAACCTCTGAGGTTTTCCCGAACAAAGTACTTAGTTTTAAGTTTTGGATGCATAAGTATTTTATAGCCTTTAGATCTGCAACGATAGTTGAGCTCATCATCTTGATTTCGAATTAATTTTTCATCATATAATCCTACATCATCTAAAACATATCTCTTATATATAGGGAATGGTACTGTATCAACAAACATTCTTGTATGTGAAGTCCTAAAATTAGAACCACCAACGCCAAATGGATGCATCATACATTTTGCAATAGTATCACCTTTCCAAGTTTTTCCTATATGTATCGCGGGTCCTCCAACAATATCAGCTATATCATTATTTAATATTTCAATTGCATTTCTAAAATACTTTTCAGGATATATTGTATGTCCATCCAACCGTGCCACATATTGGCCTATTGTTTTGGGATATGCAAGATTAAACCCAAAATTAACATATTTTTTTTCATTTGTAATCAAAGTGCAATTACTATAATCATCTATCTTCCTCTCTAACCATTCATAAGTACCATCACGGGATTTACCATCTACAAAAATTATTTCATAAGAGATTTTACGGACTGCTTTAATTATTGAAATAAATGATTTTTCAATATAATTAATCTCATTGCGGACAGGAATAATTATACTAAGTAACAATTTCTTTTACTCCAAAAAATATTTTTAATTTAGATACAGATTGTTTTTTATTGACCATTAATTGAATACATTCTTATTAGTTTCTTCCATTTTACACTTATATTATCCCATGAATATTTCTGGGCTATTAAAAGTGCATTATTAGACAACTTTTTTGATTGATGGTGATCATTTATTAAATACATAATCTCATTTACCATACCATCAGTATCTCCATCATTCACTAATAACGCAGTTTTACCATGTTTAAGTAAATATGGAATACCTCCTACGTTCGTAGATATAATTGGTAAACCTAAAGCCATTGCTTCAATTACACTCACAGGCATATTGTCTATATGAGTAGTATTAATAAAAATATCACTTTTACTAGAAAGTGATATCCATTGATTTTTTGTTAATTTACCAGTGAATTTAATTTGTTTTTCAATATTTAATTTTTTTGCAAGATCAATACACAATCTTTTACTACCATCTTTATCTGGACCAACCATTGTAAGCATAGGATTATTATACTTTTTAGATAATTTATATAGTACACGAATTGCCATTTGAGGATTATATACTTTATGAAAAGAACGAACCCATAATAATTTTGGTTTTATTGATTGACGCAATTGGAATGGATAATCTTCTAGATTTATAAAATTAGGGATATATAGAACATTATAATTTTTCTCTGAAAAAAATGTTGAAAAAAACAATGATGGAGATATATTTGTCACAGCATTACTAAAGAGGTAATTAGATAATGTAGGACTTTTTTTTATTCGATTTTTTATATCACCTCCTCTTATAATTGTTATAAATGGGATACCCAGAAGTCTTGATACGAAGCCAAAAAAGAATGCGAAATAAAAGGCTTTAGAACTGAATACATCTACGATCAAAAGACCTAACCTATGAAAATTATTAAAAAATATATAATTCATATGCAAAAAACGGAGTAATATATTCTTTTTAGATGAAGCATCTTTGATATTTATCATTTCTTTAAGTTTTGGGACCAACGTCTCCATTGAAGGCGTTGTATATCCATGAGAAGATATGTTATTCCCTATATAAATGACCATTATTCACATTGTTGAAAATTGGTTTAGAAATATAAATAAAAGATAAGCCAAAGATAAATCCTGGCATTGCCAGTCTCATTGCCGAATGTAACATTGTTAAAACAGCAATTACTACAAAACATACATATATAACTTGATTTTGATCTCTTCGTCTAAAATATTCCTTAAAAATAAAAACACCCAAGGCAAATAAACCCAATAGACCGATTATACCATGCTCCGCTAAAATTCGAGTGACCTCACTATGCGCAGCTACAGCTTTACCATAAAAATATTGATCTCTTAAATGTTTTGCCATACCTGGACCCACACCAATAACATAATTATCAAAAAATATATCTATATCGGTCAACATAATGTCAATTCTCGATGAACCACCTATTTGCCCTAATTCGTTAATAACAAAAGTAGATCTATATCGTTCTTCCATTAATCCACTCGTTATTTCAGTTGATATATTCCATAGAATTATAATAAGACCAACTAAGATTATCATCCTAAAATTTTTAATTGTTTTTGTTTTTGTTTTTTGTTTTAATGATACAAACCACCCAATTGCAATTGCTAAAAACGATGTAATAACACCGCCTCTTGCAAACGTTAAAAATGCTTGTACAGAACACATTCCAAGAATTAAATAATCAAGAATTTCACTCTTAAACAACTTATAATTATTAATCCTTGAGATCCCAATTAATGTTATCAGAACACCAAACATAGATGAAACTTGATTAGGACCATAACCACCACTCATATGAGTGTTGGCTTCACTAGTAAAAACGATATCTTCTGGTGATGGTAAACGTATAAGAATAATAACACTCATTGTAATTATTGGTAAAGCCATTGCCCTGAAAATTTTTATAATATCATTTTTATTAATTATTCGATTTCTAAAATATAGGACTGAAATAAAAAGACAAAATGGTCCAGATAAATTAAAAGAAATTAACTGACGCCAATGATTAAATGAATAATACGGAACCAATGAAATTGAAGGAATAAAAAACATTATATATATAATCATCAGAAAAGATATTTTGAGTGATTTTGCACTTTCCACTAAGATCCCCAATATTAAAAACAAAATAACAGCATATTTCCCATATTCCCAAAAAACATTTGCACCCGTCATCCTTAGAATAATCTCAAGACCCACAATGTAAGAAGAAAAAATACTGGCTTCATTATTTTTATTCCTATTTTTAGTAATATTAAATATTCCATATAGAATCAAAAACCATGCCCAAGCTGTTGATATAAATGAATACTTCACAAAAATGAAACCAAGAATTATGTGAAAAACAATAAAATAATTAAATCTATAAGTCAGATATCTAATATAGGATTGCATTTTCTACCAATTCCAAATAATTCTCAAATGTAAAGGATTTTGCTTTTCGATTTATATTTCTAGAACAAAATCTTAGTTTTTTTCTATCGTTTATAATTTGCATAAACATATTATGTTTCCTTACAGAATCATTATTAATTATAAAACCATTATATTTATCCTTTATTACATTCTTAATCTGTTTCAAGTCTGAAACTATAGATACACAACCAAATGCCCCAGCTTCCATTATGACTTTTGGAAAACCTTCAGATTTTGAAAGTAATATAAGAATATGGGAATTTGCATAATAATCAAATATTTCTTTTCTTGGCAAAGGTCCACAAAAATTTACTTCTATGGATAAATTTTTTGCCCATAAAGTATATTTTTCAAAATCACTAGATTGACCTATAATGGTTAATGAATTAATTAATTTTGTTGGATGTATTTTTTCTATTAACATAAATAATTCATCCAAACCTTTTTCTTTTTCCAAACGACCTACAAACAAAAGATTTAGCTGATCTGAAAAGTTTTTCTTGTTTGCAATTTTTGTTGCAATTTTAAATGTTTTTTGATTAAAGCAAGGGTTGATAAAATCATAAAAGTTGCTTTTAAGCTTAGGATAGCATCCATTTATTGAGATTACAACCTTTTTGGGAAACCTTTTTAAATACCAACGTTGTAACTTATAACTTAATGGTGATGATGAATCTTCCCATGATCCAGCATACTTTATCCATATTGACCGATTCCAAAAAAAATACATCCAAGGGATAAATAATACTCCAATACCAGTGGGAGCACGAAAATGGATTACATTTGATAATTTTAAACAAAATTTGATTTTTTTTAGATTGAATGGGAAGAATATCAGATGATTTAATTTTTGATTAAAATTTTTACCTCCCATAGGTTTCAATGGAATAAAAGTAATATTTTTTTGTTTGTGCTCAATATATGATGAGGGTGGATCATAATCATGTAAGGGAGCACAATGAAAAATCTTTTTAAATAAAGTAGAAAGATAATCAATTTCTTCAACGGTAGGTCCTAATCCGACGATGATGCCATTATTATTCATACAATAGGGTGTATGAGATATAATAGTGCATATGGAATTTTTAGTCAATAATAAATTTTTCATATTTTGTAATACGTTTTGTCCATGTATTTGATTTTGCAAATTCCTGAGATTGATGATAAAAGTTTTTATAATGGGTGAAAACTGTATTTAAAGCATTCAAAATCTCAATAGGGTTTTTTTGGTTTATTAATAAACCATTTACATTATGACAAATTGATTCTTTTAACCCTGAATGGTTACTTCCTATTGCGGGGATTCCAAAAACGTTTCCTTCAAGTACACTTATACCATATCCCTCTACATCTCCATCATAACCTTTTTCTGAGAGTATCATATTGACATGTGCTTTATTATAAATAGTCTGTAAAGATTTTTTTGATAAAGTGCCATGAATAGTAACTATTTCACCAACATCCAATTCCCTTATAAGAGTAAGTAGGCTTTCTTTTTGTTTTGGTTCTCCTACACAATGATAATGTACATTTGGAAATTTTTTTTTGATAAAAGGCAATGCAGACACAACATTATGTTGACCTTTTCTAAATGAAATTGAACCTACGCTTAAAAGAATTGGATAATTATTTAGTCTACCATTTTTATTTTTTGATATCCATTCAAAAGGATTAACACCATTATGAATTACAACAGTATTCAATCTGAATTGAATAGGAATTAAATTTCTAGTAAAATTAGATACTGCAATTAGGTTATCAGCTTTTTTTAGACAAAAGGTTATCCACTTCATCTTTATACCTTTACCAATTTCTGAGCCATGTAAAATCACAAATACTTTTGGATTACTTATAAATTTCATTATAGGAATTAACCAGATTGAGGAGCGCCCAGAAACAAAAATATGAGTTATTTGTTCGCAAACTATAATTTTCCTGATGACATTAATTCTATTATACCAATTAAAAATAAAATTATTATACCGTTGAAATCTGATTATGGGGAAAGAACAATTTTTATCAAAAGAGTCCTTTTCTTTTTGATTAACGTAATCAGACACTGTACATACAATAATATTTTTCTGGTTTTTTTGTAATTCATTGACGACATGAAATGCATGAGTGCCTATACCTCCAGGTCCAGGTGGAAACTCTGATGAAATAAATAAAACTCTAGACAATTTGGGGAATTTTTGAACCTTCTTTTAACATTACTGATGATAGTTTCCAGGAGCAAATAACTTGGTATGCCACAAAAGGGAACAAGATTATGAACACCATTAGACTAATTAAAATAGATAATTTATTACCTTTACTTTTATAAGTAGTCAGAGAAAAAGGAATATGTGTAAATAAATATTTTAAGCTATTTTGTTTTCCAAAATAGGTCCTTGAATAATATAAAACACTAGGTATCGGTCTTGGTTTTAATATACTGGTAGGTCTAAGACTATCCCATGAACCCATTTGTCGTAGGCCACCTTGTTTAACTTTTAAATGAATCCTCTGACTTGCTGGATTAGAAATTGATAAAAGTCCATTTTTATAAATTCTTAAACCATATTCGGCATCTCCCTTGCGCATTCCTTCATATCGTTCATCAAATAACCCACATGATTTAAATACATAGCGATACAATACTACATTACCAGTATCCAATTGATCTGCAAGGCGATATATAAAATAATTTTCAGGTGTTTTTGAACCGTGTGTAGAAATTGAGATACCTGCTGATACATCTGCATCATAATAATCCAGACATTGCAAATGTTTTTTTAACCAATCAGGTTTTATACGTGAATCATCATCTAATAAAGCAATTATCTCTTCATTTGATTCCTGGATGGCTATGTTTCTTGCATGCCAAAGAGCCGGTATATCCTGTCTAATTAAATTTATCTTCAAATTAAATTTATCATAAAAGGATTCTTCAAATGGATTCGACTGATCTACTACAGTAACAGAAAAATTGGAATAATTTTGATTTTCTAAATCCTTTAGGAGATCATGTAAATAATTATAACGATTATAAGTAGGGATAATAACTCTAACATGGACATCATTATTAATTATAGATAAACCATCATTATTGGATATTTGAGTCTCGCCAATAAGATTAGAAGTTATAGGAATCCGTTTCACTTTTAAATTCTTCAGAAAAGAATAAATACCTACAAATGGCTTCCGCAAAATAAAGACACAATAGAATAAATAGATTAAACTCCATGCAACGTTAAAATTTTTTCGAATAAATCTAAATTCATCTATAATACTAGGTTGATGGTTTAATTTTAACGTGGATTTAAAACCAACATCGCTTTTTTTCGGTATAAAACCATTCATTAATAAAACAAAATACATTTCTAATTTTGCACTATCATTTGATTCATAATTCTTATCTAATTTTATAGAATCATCTACATTTTGTAACAATCTATAATTATCATTAATTAAATGAAAATACCACAATGGTTTTATCAATGTTAATACTTCAAAAGTAGAATAATTTATTTTGTTATTCTTCATTTTTTATAAATGTTTGATAAAATCCATTAAATGTTAATCTATCTTCCCAAAGTACTCTATTCTTGATTTGAAGTTTTTTAAAATCTGCATCTGAAAGGTTATTGTGAAATTCAATTAATATATCCACTGCATCAAAAATATCTTTTTCATTTATGATTATACAATGTTTGTCCCAATCAATTTGATTATCTAAAGGCAATATGCAATCTGTATTTATTAGGATTGGAATCCTTCCCATCGCTAATGTTTCATAAAATCTAGAAGAAAAGTTCCCAGCACCTCTAACACAGATTACATAGTTTGTTGTTAACATATTTTCTAAAAATTCCAATTTATGTTTTTTGTTTTTTTTATGGATACTGGACTTATCTCTTAATATAAAATCAGATGTTATATCATTTGTACTTAAAAACAATTTTAAGACCTCACTTCTTAATTTTGTACTTAGAGTGGGATATGAATGATCTATGTATGGTTTGATAATTAAGTTTTTATATTTATCAAATATTTTTTTCCCTGATCGCAACTTAGCATTCACCCACTTTGTTTCTGTGATACCACAAAATCCAACTTTTGGTTTATCATCTTTAGATAAGATCTTTATTTTTTTTAATTTTAAGATACTCAATGGATCTTTAATAATTACTGGGTAAGCATGCTCATTTTTTCTACGCATTGATTTATAACAGCTATGTCTGAACAATATATAGTTGCCTATTGGGATTTTTAATGTAAAGTCTCCGGTAGACCATGTATAAACAGGTTTATCCCAATTTTCATATTCATTTAAAATTTCAATAGCATCATTAATTTTATTTTTTTCATAATAATAATTCCAACTTAAAGGAAGGATTAGAGCTTCTGCATCAAATGGATTATCAGATAAAATTAGATCTTGAGGATCTAAACCATATAAAGAATGTCGAGAATATTTATATATTGGTTTAATCCAATCAGATAAATAATACCTAGGTATATCATCTGAAATATTGTCTTTTTTAAAAAATATTTTCAATTAAAAAACTTAGAAAACTTTTGAATCTGTTTTTCCAAATTAAATTGTTTTTTTATTCGATTTATCGCATTAATTCTAATCTGATGGAGCTCCTTCTCTTTCATATTTAAAACATTATTGATTTGTTGGGCTAACTTTCTAGGGTTTCTCTTTGGTACAATCCATCCTGTTTGACCATTAACCACGTTTTCAGAAAGACCTTCAGCATTTGACACTATTGATAAAAGACCCATACCCTGAGCTTCTAATACACTATTACAAAATCCTTCCTGGATACTATATTGTAAATAAATATCCGCCTTCTCATAATAACACTTTATATATTCATGATTTACCTGACCAAAAAAAGTAACAAAATTATTTAATCCTAACTCATGAGTAGCAAATACAAGTCGTTCATATTCTTCACCTCCTCCTACAATTGTATAATGAAAATGAATTCCTTGATTTTTAATCTTTGCCAATGCTTGTAAGGTATATTCCAAACCTTTTTTCCAGTGTAATCTAGCAACAGTTAGAAAATGGATTTTATCCTTATTAATTATTGTTTTACTATTTAATTCTGCAGCTTGAAAATTTTTGGTATTGATTGCTGGATAAATTATTTCATATTTTACTTTACTATTTAAACCATTTTCAATAGCAATTTCTATTAATTCATTAGATATAGAATGTATTTTATCAACTTTTTCCCAAACTTTATTATAGCATCCAGGATATTTTAAAGGATAGATGCATAAATCATATCCCCTAATACTTAATCCCATTCGAGCATACATTGCAGCAGCCGTATTCTCCCTTCTCATTGACATTGTTGCGAATCCAAAATGTATCCAATCTAATTTTTGGGTAAGTATATGACAATTTAGATAAAGATTTACCCAACGCTGATATATTGAAACATTATCATTTTTCTCAAGATATAAAAAACGAAGAAATATTTTTGGATTTTTCAAGAAAAGTAAAACATATGAAAAAAACATTTTAGCTATTTGTAAAAAAATATTCTTGTTTATACTAGGATTCAAAATTGTTTTACAAATATTAGAATCATCATTTTGGTTAGTAAATAGAATTACCTTATGTCCTAATTCTTCTAGAAATGTTATTTTTGCTTTAAAGAATGTTTCAGATTCAGTAGGATTATTAGGTATTATCAGACCTATGATCATTTGGAGCAAATAAAAGCAACTTCAGTGGGTTTAATGGCATGTTTATCACCATTATAAATATAAAGATATTTGATTTCAACCTTTGAGAAAAAACATTTCATTAAATTAATAACATCCAAACCATAATCACGGTAATGCCCATTAAAATTTAAATGATTAAATATTTTTGTTCGTTTCCTTCTCCAATCACCTGGAATGGTAATAATAGCAATTCCTTTTTCACTTAACACTCTTGCTATCTCAGAAAGTGCAATTTTATCATCCTGTACATGTTCAAGGACATGATTATTAAATATTAAGTCAAAAGATGAGTCTGTAAAACTCAGTTTTTGAATATCTTCTCCTGGGAAATCTACATTAAGCATATTATAATCTGTAGTATAGTATTGATGCTCAACATATTTAAGAATATGAAATTTTAAAACTGGTTCTGGTGCAAAATGTAAAATTCTTTTATTTGATGTTCTACTTAAATACTCTTTATAAAGAAAAAATAAACCCCTGTGTCTTGATCTACTATTGCAATTCGGACAAGCAGAATTCCATGCAATTCCATGATGATTACTCAAATGCACAAATGGTTTGTTCGTCAATTCACAAAGAGGACAAAATAAGAAGTTAGAACATTTATAAATTTGTTTTTCCAAAAGAAGATTAGTCCCTTCTGAGGCTATATAATTCCATAGTCTTGTCCAATAACCATTTATTGAAAATTGAAAGCACCTTTTTAAAAATCTTTTAATATTAGCTTTTTTTATTTTTTGTTGTTCACCTAGTATCATAATCTATCAATTGATTCATATAATTTTTTCATTTCAAATCCTAACCTGAAGAAATTATGTTTTTTATCAATTCGTAACATCCCTCTCTGTATTATTTCTTCCATTTTTTTAGGATTTTTATTAACTACCTTTTTCATTACATCAGTAAGATTCTTCACATCTCGTGTTTGAAAAAGAAAACCATTTAGATTATCTTCTATGATTTCTTCCATGCCACCACAATTACTACTGATCACTGGCAATCCTATTGCCATACTTTCTAATACAACATTTGCAATACCTTCTTCAACACTTGGTAACAATAGACAATCTGAATTAGCCATTTTTTTATAAATTTTTTCTTGAGAAAGATTTTTAAGAAAAGTTATATTGTTTTGTAAAGATAAATCCTTAACCTGATATAAAATTTCTTCAGAAGGTCTCTCTTTTGCTATTATAGTATAATGAATATCCATATTATTTTTAATTAGTCTATAGATTGCTGAAATAGCATAATGATATCCTTTTTTCCAATGGTATCTACCCACAGAAATAAAATGATAATTAGATTTTTGATTCCAAGATAATTTCCTATTACTTTTAATTGCATTGGGATTTATTGCAGAATATATAATGTCTATTTTATCACTTATTGCACCATATTTTTCTGATTCTTTAGCTATAGCCACTGATACAGCATGAAACCGATCAATTTTAGGGAAGATTTTACGATAAGCATTTTGTAGTTCTTCATCAGCTAAAGGAGAGTAGTTAACATGAGCACCACGAAGACTAAGAACTATTTTAACATTAAATAGTTCTTTTAAAAAAAACCATCTAGGTACTGACTTAGCCCATTGTATATGAAAGACATCAGGTAAATGATTAATAATGGGTAATACTTTCCCCCACCAACTTATAAAATTTATTTTTTGTTTTTTTGATATTTCCCTATAATATGAAATGATTTTAAAAAACCTTTTATTGTTAGTAAAAAAAAGAATAATCATTTGAAAAAAAATAAAACCAAGAGATCTAAATCTATTTTGTGGAGTAGAGAATATCTTAATATTACTTGAACAGTAAGTTACTGGTTCTGTTAATCGACCAAATAGAAATATCTCCACATTCTGTTTGGATAATGATCTTATCAAATTTTCTATAAATATTGGTGCAGGAATTTTACCACTATATATTGAAACAGTTATTTTTTTCCCCAAAATAATTTGCTCCACACTGCTAATGTTAGAATCATACTTATTGGATGACTATATTTTATAGGATTAACATTTTTAAATTTAAAATAATAATCATCAACAATTCTTTTTGGAATTATTGTGTTTAATTCGGGTACATTATATAACCATTGCTTTAAATATTTATCATTTTCTATTCCTAAAAATTGCAACTCCCAATTTCTTTGAATCAAAGAAGGGTATTTAAGGATTTTTTCCCTGATAATTCTTCTAAGGTATCTATATACTCTTCTGGGAAAATATAAACTATTAAAATAATTATATTTATATAAATCCAGATCATATTTTTGCCAAGGTATTTTTGCAAGCTCTGGTGCTTTCCATTTAATATATTCAATCTGAATTCTTCTATTTGATAGAAATTTTTCTGGGATAGTGCATATAAACTCGCATATTTGGTCATGGTAATAAGGAATAAAAATTTCCTTCCTACTTGTAAATACTTTCAAATTTTCATTTGCCCACCGCTTTGCCCAATGCAGTGATTTAAAAGCTCTAATTCTACTATTTGGATTGTCAATATCAATATCTAATAATAATCTATTAATAATAACAAAAAATTCATTTTCAAAATTTCCATCCAAACCCCAATACTTCCATAAATCAGAAGCGAGTTCCCGACCTCCTGGCTTTGCTATTTTTTTTATAGAAAATTTTGTTTGTTCATTCCGATTTGAATTTTTTCTAATCCCAGTGTTATCAAATAAAACATCCCCCCATTGACCTGATAATATTATATCACCATATAAAGAAATTTCATCAATTACCGCCATTTGCCTAGGATGAGTGAACTCAGTATTGCAATGATTAATATTGGCTAATTCAATTACCTTTGACCATAAATATCCGCGTGGAATTTTCAGTGGATAAAATTCCCAACCACAAACATCTGCAATTTGCTTAGCATAATTAGTTTCTTTTAATCCATCTTCAAATTCATAGGATAGCGCCACAACATTTTCTTGCCCTTTCAAAGCCGTAGCTAGCGTGCGTGAATCAAGTCCACCAGATAAAGGAAGGATAATTTTTTTTCCTATGGTATTACTTTGGATTAAAGATTCAAATAAATTTGAAAATTCATGTAATACTTGATTAAAAGAGATTCTACGTGGATCATGATACCACTTTATATCAGGACCAAAATTTGAAGAATCAAATGCTTTATTTTTATAAAAGTGTTTATCTTCTAAAAAGAACCCAGTTGCCAGCCATATCGCTATTGAATGAAAATCTAAATCTTCTAGTTTTTTATCTGCAAATCCATCTATTTCAGTCATCAATTTCCTCAAGATTTCATGTCATAAATTTTTATTAACTATCATAGAAATAGCTTTTAATACAAAAAAGACAGGTCTCAAATAAAATATATAAATTAGATTTAAATCCATTATAATTAATAAATATTTAGGAAATTTTTTATTGAAATATTAGATGATGAAGTTATTTTTTTAATTTTATAATATTTAATAACATTAGTGAAAAATTCTAAAATAAAATTTGCATAATTAAAGGGTAAAATTTTAAAAAAGAAAAAATACAATTGATAATATGATGGGTATTTATAATTTTTCATATTGTAAGAATAATTTTTCTTATTAGATAAAAAAAATAATTTCATTATTAGTTTAAACGAGATTTTTTGAGATATATGTAATGCTAATGAATATATTTTTTTATATTTTCTTTCAGAAAAATATGGTATTGCAAAAATCTCGAAAAATTGTAAATACCTTTCATAAATCGTCACACTTCGATTAGCTTTTGAAATAGAAGATTTATTATGACGATAATAAATACTTACATTTTTATCTATTAGAACAACATCTGAAAACAAACCAATTTTTATAAAAAAAGCTATATCTTCACCAAAAAATAATTTTTCAGGAAAATTAAATTTCCTTTTGTTAATATTATTTTTTAACAATATTGAACTAATATGTGGATTATGCTGAAACTGTTCAAGCCAAAATAGACCAGGGATTAAACTAGTATTAAGTCCAATATTTAATTCTCCCATTTCTAATACTTCACTTAATCCATTTTGATATAACTTTTTTGTGCGACCAATTGACATCATTGCATTTGGAAATTTTTCAAATCCATCTAGCAAATCGAAAAACTTATTAGGAAGAATCTCATCATCTACATCCAAAAAGGATATATATTCTCCTTTAGATTCAGAAATCCCTAAATTTCTTGCAGCAGCAGGACCTTGTTTTTTACAAAAAATTAATCTAGCGTTATATTTTCTTGCACAATATTCTTGAATAATTTTTATAGATTGATCTTTAGAATTATTATCAATAAAAATTATTTCAAGATTCTCATATATTTGTTTATCCAAAGATAAGAAGCATCTTTGTAGATAGGGCTCACCATTATATACTGGTATTATTATAGTTACTAAAGGTTTAGACAATATTTATATATTGATTCATGATTTGCGACTTCAATAGAAATGTCATAGTGCTCAATTATATGAGATCTAAAAAGTGTGGTATATCTATAATTCGGTTTTTCTAATAAATTAATCATCAATTTTTTTAAAGATTGGACATTATCTGATATAAACATGTTATCCGAAAATGGTTGAAGAATATCTCTTGTCCCTGGTACATCACTTGCAGCAACAGGCAATTCAAATGCCATTGCTTCAAGAAGTGCTACGGGGCAGCCCTCTTTCTTTCCTGGAAAAACAAATAAATCCGCAATGGAATAATAATCTGAAACATTTTGAACTTTTCCTGTGAAATGTATTTTATTTGAACATTTTAAATTCATAACATATTCTTCAATTCCTCGAGCATAAACATTATTTTTATCTCCCACTATAAACAACCTTAGATTATTATATTTTAAAATTAATAGCTCGTATGCTTTCACAAGAATCTCAATATTTTTTACTGGCACTAAATTTGCAACAGTCAAAATAATTTTTTCATTTTCTTTAATTTTATATTTTTTTAACAAATCCTTGCACTTTTTTCTAGGAGAAAATTCATCAATATCAATTCCCCTTGGAACAAGAGAAACATTTTTCTTATGTGGAAAAAATTGAATTACCATATCTTTATTTTGTGCTAAAATATGTTTTGATAAAAATGTTCTAATTTTCCAACTATTTTTTGACTTACCACCCCAATTCATATTTTTTTTTGTATAAATCCAAGGAATCCCAGCTAATGATGCAGCTAAAGCTTCTAAATAGTCTGGTCCATAATGGAAAGAATGAATCAAATCAACTTTTAAATTGTGGAAAAAACGAGCGAGCTTTAAAGAGAATATTATACCTTTAATTCTAGAATTAATTTCTGAGGTCGTATTTTTTAAGTGGATTGGGATACCCGACTCCACTACAAATTTGAATAGCTTTCCTCGATTATGACTACAACAAATTTGTGGTTCAAAATATTCATTATTTAATCGAGTTGCAATATTTAGAAGTGCCTTGCCACTACCAGCAGTATCAAAATTGGGAATGGTATAGAGAATTTTTTTAATTTCTTTCAATTTTTTCTGATCTGATATTTATTCCAAATTGATAAACTATATAAATTAAATAATAGCCACTTTAAATCGAGGTGACCTTTAACATGTGTATCTATAATTTTTTCTAATTCTAACCGATCCATTCCAAAATTTTCATAAAAATTTTTTTCAAGAAGTGCATCATAAAACATATCTTTATAACTTGTTCTTATCCATTGAGCCAAGGGAATCGAGAATCCTTTCTTTTGCTTTTCATGTTCAATCGTTGGAAAATTACTTTGTAATAATTTATATAATAATTTTTTTCTAGTTTTCATTGGTTCATGAACACTTATACCTAAAGAGCATACTGCTTCAATCACTGTTTTTTTTAAAAATGGAACTCTAACCTCTAAACTATGAGCCATCGAAGCCCTATCTACTTTTAAAAGAGTTTTTTGGAGCATACCATAGAATTCAGCACGCCGTATATGATATAATAGTTCCTCTTGACTTTTTGGTCTTTTATAATCAAAAATGTCAAAATTTGAAGGTAACCGGTAATTTATAATATTTGGTAATATTTTTTTTAACATATTAATTGGATAATGATTATGTAAACCAAAATGAGCATCACTAGGATGTGTTGATAAAACACATTCATTTGTATGCTTTTCATTAAAAAATAATTTATCTAAACCACGTATTAAATATCTAAACCCATAAGGAGATGCCCAAAGCCAGTGATTTTTTGCAATGGATCTAAAACGGTCATATCCAAAAAATAATTCATCTGCACCATCACCTGATAAAGCAACTGTAACTCTCTTACTGGAAAACTTACTCACTTCCCAAGTAGGAATTAATGAGAAGTCACCCAATGGCTCACCAGCACTTGCAACTATTTTTTCTAAATCATATAATGAATTATCTGCATTCATTTTTTTAGAATAATGTTTAGTATGTAAAAAATTTGCGTATTCTTTTGAGAGTATAGATTCGTCATGTTTCACACTTTCTGTTCCAATTGAAAAAGTCTTTAATTGATCAACTAATTTTGATTGTGCGTAAAAGCAAATTAAAGGAGAATCAACACCTCCAGATAAAAAAGAACCCAATGGGCGATCTGATATAAGTTCTGCTTTAACAGCTAATTCTATCTCATTTCTAACTGTTTCTAATGCAAATTCCTCCTGTAAATTTATCTGTTCATATTTAGGATATTCCCAATAAAAAATTGAATCTCTTTTACCACCGCTATTAAAAGTAATTATCTGTCCAGGAGCTACAGAATAAGTATCCTCCAATAAACCAAAAGGTGAAGGAATGAAATGTTGCATCAAATATAGTTTTAAGACCCTATTATCAATTTTTTTATTTAAAAAAGCAGGATGCCTAGAGATTTGATTATATTGACTTGCAAATACTAATAGATTTTTATTATACCCATAATATAATGGTTTTATACCTGCAAAATCCCTTATCAAAGAGATAGTATTTTTTAATTTATCCCAAATACCAATTGCGAACATTCCATCTAATTGGGATACTGTTTTTATAATACCCCATTCATCAATACATGATGAAAGTGTTACTGTATCTCCATGCCCTTTAATGTTTTTACCATTTTTATATAATTTATTTCTTAAATCTAAGTGATTGTATATCTCCCCGTTGAAAACTATAAGATAACGTTTTGAGGGGGTCCAAATAGGTTGGCTAGAATAATGGCTAGGATCAATTACTGATAAGCGATTAAAACCAAAACATAATTTAGTACCTATAATTTCTATTCGTGTTTCATCAGGACCACGAGAAGATGATAAATATAAAAGGTCTTTGAAATTTTCTTGATTCGAAATTTGATTGCCAAAAGCTACCTCTCCTAATAATCCACACATTATTTTAATAAACTATTTTAAATTATTCCCAAAACAACCTTTGAATAATCACTTAGAAAATATTTATGATTATACATTAAAATTTGAATCGATAATTAATTTTCATAGAAATATCTAAAAATAATTTTGGCATATAAGCGGTTCTTAATATAGTATATAAAAAATATTTTTGATATTAATACAAAAAATGCCATCTAAATCTGTAACTCTATGAAAGGTATTTATGTTTTTATCAAAGTTGTCTAAATCATTGATGGCACAAAAAGTAATTAAATCCTCATTCCTATTATTTTCTGTTAATCTTTCAACTTTAAAAGGTAAAGGATTAAATAATTCATAATATTTTAAAATATAATACAGATTTTTACCTTGATATCCGCCAAAGGTATAAATTAAAAGTTTGTTATTCTTACTTTTCTCAAGCATAAAATTTCTTACTAATTCTGCACTTTGCCTATAATCATTAAATAATAGACGGGTTGGAGCATAAATCATTTCATACCTTATCCCGTATGATATTTTTATAAAACAAAGAAAAGTCAATATATATAATACAAACTTTTTTTTAAGGACCTTAAAGTATATTATATATATCCAAAAAGTGATTAATAAAAATAAAATTCCAAATCCACTAACTCTATAAATATTGCCCCAGTCAGTACTAAAAATGCTCGTATTACCTAAGTAAAGTGTTGCAAATGAAAGTAAAAAATAATAAAACATTCCAACAGTGAAAAAATAATCTCCCATTAATTTTTTATCATAATTTTTTTCATTCTGTATATTTTTTTTAAAATAAAGAAATAAACAAAATGTTATACAAAAAAAACCAATAAAAAGTTTGACTTTTGGAAAACTATTTATATGGAGATTATAGGGCAAAATTATTTCAGTTAAATTCATTAAATGTTTGGTTATTTGATCAAAAAAAATAATTGGTGTTTCTTTTGATAAAACATTTTTTAGACTGCTATTATTATCTACAGCTAATATTGATTTTAATATACCAGGCAATAAGATCATTAAACTGATAAGAAGATATTTGAAAATTCCGAAAATTTTCATCCTATATATAAACAGTAATATACCTAACACAATAAATAGAGAAGCATTCCTTAATAAAATTGTTATCCAAGAAATCCCAATTAATACCAAGATATCAGTATTATTTACTTTTTTATTAATAATAATTACATTCCACACATATAGCATCATGTACAATATAGATGCTAAAGCAAAAATTTCTGCTCCCACTTGATTCATTGCTTTTATTAGAATTAATGAACTCATTGAGCATAAAGAGATCAAAAATGATAATTCATTTGATAATATTTTTTTTAATAGTTTAAAGAGTAAAACAAAACACACAGCGGCAAATACAGGTTGGATATAATATAAAATAATAAGAGGATCCATACCAAGAATTCTTAAAAAAGAAGCAACTAATGCGAGCCCAATTGGGTGCCCCCCAACTCCTGAGAAATTAAAATCAGAAATGATAAATTCTGTTGCTAATAGTTGCATATAAATATCATTATTTGCAGTCATTCTTGAAATCAAAAATGAAATTAATAGTAGAATTATACTGCCTACTATTAGAAATAAATTCTCCCTTTTATACTTCAATTAGTTATTAAAAACATTGTTTTTTTATAAATTATTCTTACTTAGTCTGGATTAATGCAGTTAATCAAATGTTGTTTTATAAACCCCTAAGATTTTCATATTCTTAATATTAATAGAAAAAAATTCATCATTAAATGGCTCTTCCTTTGACTTAGCCTGAATATACATTTTCTTATCATGACCAAAGGGTCCTCTAAAATTAGTTATAAAATAATCAGGTTTATGTCTCCATTCAGGCATAAAATCGAAAACCAAACGGCTTCTATCTTTATTTGATAATATATGGCGATTTATAGTTCCAGGAGCATTTTCAACTTGTATAAATATTTTATCAGATGAATCATTTTTTAAAATATATTCTAATCCTTGTCTATATGATGAGCCATAATAATCACCTTCAAATCTTAGCATTGGATCTGAACCTCCAAAATAATTGAAATATACTTGTTGATATGGGTGCATGTGGACAAGATTGAAGAATGGACCAAAGAAAAAGACTATAAATAAAATTATTTGAGAATAAGTTCTATTATTGAATTGAATAATTCTATATAATTCAAACACACCATAACTTGCTATTATCGAAATGAATACATATGTAAAATAAAAATGTCTCCATCCATCATATAGTGTAGATCCTAAAATTATAGCTGCTATAAAAGGAATTAATAATCCAAATAAACAAAAAATAATAATTAGATTTTTTCTTAAGCAAGTTTTTAAATTTTTCACTAAAAATATAAAGCCTAATATGAAAAATATTATGTAAATA
This sequence comes from uncultured bacterium, assembly GCA_964586315.1. Taxonomy (GTDB): domain Bacteria; phylum Fidelibacterota; class Marinisomatia; order Marinisomatales; family UBA1611; genus CAZEER01. Next base: position 36,841 of record CAZPHE010000004.1, read on the forward strand.
ATTGGTGTGGTTATTAAAAACCAAATAATGATGTAATACCAAGGTAAAATTCGGGCAGAAATATTTTCTCCTAAGAAGAAAACACTTCCAGACCAAGGAAACAATTTTGCTCTCTGGAATGCTTCTATAAATCTATCTATCGGATCAAACCAAAAATATGGTGTAGCTATATATGTTGTGAGGAATGAAATTGTTATGATAGATAAACCAAATATAACATAAGAAAAAGTTTGATTTTTTTTCGGTTTATCAATAATAATCAACGTTAAATAAAACAGAATAAATAAAAATGGTAAATATATGGCTACAATTCGACAAGAAATTGCTAACCCAATAATTATAGATGAAGGAATAATCCAAATGTTATTTTTTGTTTTAAAAAATTTTAAAATAGGATAAAGGCTAATAGTAACTAGAGACAAAAATATAATGTCCTTAGGATTAAAAAAGCTATGGGCGAAAATTCGTGGATGTAATGAATATATTAAAGTTGAGAAAATTGCTTTTTTAGATGATCCAAAGAGCTCCTTAGCAAATAAAAAGAATACAATAATACCAATAAAATGGAATGTGAAAATTAGTTTATGTCTAGTAAGAAAAACTGTTTTAGTATTTTTTGGACCTATGATTAATTCAAATAATAAGGCTGGAAATTCATAAATCATACCATATGGTCCAGTGTATGCATGTAGATTTTCTTTAACTTGAGGAATATTATTAAAATTTGAATTTTTATAACCAAAATACTCAACAAATTCTTTTGCATGTGATTTTGCACCAATCCTGCGTACGTTTTCATCAAAACTAATTCCATAATCAGC
>CAZPHE010000004.1:37671-73676 GCA_964586315.1 uncultured bacterium
AATTAAATAAATTGTTAGGAATACAATAAAAGTCAGGTTCCTATATAGACTATTAATAATAGAATTATTTATAGTTTTCAATATCTTGGAATTCTATTGGTAAAGTAGATAATACACTAGAATGCTTACCAGTTTTAACTAATGGTATTATATCAACAAATTCAATATTTATCTTTGTTTTATCCCCAAGTGTATTTGATATCATTAAAATTAATTTTTTAAATAATTTTTCTTCATATCTTAAAGCTTTAACAATTTTAATATCAATTTCACCTGATTTTGTTTGAATAACCTGATATTGTTTAACAATAAATTCGTAATCCTTAAACAAATGAGAAAAATAAGTTCCAGGTAGAAATTTACCATTCGCACCAACAATGATAGATTGCACTCTACCTTGTATATTACCAATCAAAGGTAAACCACGACCACATTTACAACTTTCATCACCTAATGCTGTTGCTAAATCACCTATCCTATATCTTATCAATGGCATACAATAATTGTTCAAATCAGTAATAACCACTTCACCAACTTCACCTTTGAGCGCAGTTTTTTTATCTTTTAATATTTCAACAATATAATTTTCTGCAACTATATGGTGCCCTAAATGATGATCACATTCATATGCAATTCCAGAAAATTCACGACTACCATATTTATCATAGACCTTACAATTTAAACTATCTTCAATGGATTTTCTGGAATGATCTGGTAACATTTGTGCAGAGGATATAACCGACAGTATTTTATTTGATAGTTTTGTTTTTGAAGAAATATATTTTGCACACAGATTCAGGGCTTCAGCATAACCATCTATAAGAGTTGGTTTATATTTTGATAATTTTTTTATCATCCTATCTATATTTTCTTTTTTAATTTCAAATACTGGGAAAAATTTTCTTCTAGTAAAAAAAGCATCAAGATATTCTTTTATAATTTGAATACGGCTTAAACCTAAAGTTTGATGCCATAAACGGGCTTGTTTATCACCAAATTTGTACTTGGTCATTTCCATACCTCGTAAAGTTGCAGCCCAACGGAATTCTAATTGATGTTTATCAACATAATATGTGAAAGGCTGGCCAGTTGAACCACTTGTTGTTATTTTTTGAATTTTCTTCTTATCATGATTATCAGACATTAGATCAAAATAAATATTCTTTTTCACATCCTTTTTGCTTAAAAGCGGAAATTTATGGAGATCATCTATTGATTGAATATCATCAGGCAATAGCCTTAATGTATCCATTTGTTCTCTATAATATGGTACGTGTTTATATGCGTGTTGTATTAATAATATTAATTTTTTATTCTGGAGCTTTTTTATTTCTTTTTTTGGCAACCATTGAGATTGATTAAACTCATTATAATAAGTAGCAACAGAACGACCAATCATCCAATGATGTAGAGGCATTAAGAAAATATAAAATCGAAACCACAACCTTCTGAATCCTTTTATTCGATAATAATTCCTCATATTTATCTGAATTGTATCTAATATTTGTTTTAGAACTGTTTTCTTTCTTGGTGATATTTTATACTCAATTATCGCAAGTAAAATATCATAGAGTACATAAGTAATCAATTTTATTGGTAAATAAGGTATGAATGAACTACCCAAGTGTCTTGATAAAAATAATGTCTCTACCTCTTTTATCCTATATCCCTTAGAATGCGCTGCTACCATAATTAATGATTGAAAATATTTATAATAAAATCTGTGATTCAGTACATCTTCAAAAATTGATTTATTGCAAATTATAAAACCAGATTTATTATCTTTTAGTTTCATTCTAAAAATAGTATTTAATAAAATGTTTAAGATTATAGACAGATTTTTCCTTGAATCTTTTAATCTTCCAATACTACTTCTGTAACCCTGTACTATATCAGCATTAGAAAATTCTAATTCTTTATACAATCGCCCTATAGATTCTGGTTGGTATTGTAAATCTGCATCGATTATACAAATATATTTACCAACGCTATTTTTCATTCCTGTTCTCCATGCAGCCTCTATACCTTTATTTTCTTTATGATTAATGCCAATTACAGAATCAGGATATAGATTAATCATTTCATTAATTTTTTTCTCTGTTCCATCTTTACTACCATCATTTACTAAAATTATTTCTGCTGTAAGGTTAATTTTTTTTATTGTATTTATTAATCTATTAACTAATTCAGATATATTATGTTCTTCATTATAACATGGTGCAATGATTGATAGTCCTTTATCCATTTTTTATCCAATCATATGTTCTTTCCAATCCTTCATTTAAATCAACTTTAGGTTTATATTTCAATAATCTAATAGCTTTATTAACATCACCAACGCGTGTAGTTCCAACAGTCTCATCTTCATCATGAAAAATTGTTTTACCATTAAATTTTGCAATAATTTTCATTTTTTCAATTAAATCTTTAATTGTAATACCAATTCCAGAGCCAATATTGAATGTTTGTTTATCAATATTAAGTCTCATAGCAGAAATAGTACCATCAACAATATCATCCACATAGGAATAATCAAGCGTTTGTAATCCATCGCCATTTATTATAGGTGGTTCCCCAGAGACCATCCTTTCAAAATTTTTTACTATTACTGATTTATACCCCTTTCCAGAATATTGCATCGGGCCATAAACAAAAAAGTACCTTAGTATATTATATTCAATAAAATTACAGTAATGGTTTAAAATATATTCACCTGTTAATTTAGAGATACCATAAATAGTTGTTGGATAAGGACAATGATTTTCATTGAATTTTGGGAATGATAACTTTCCATAAGCATATAGACTACTTGAAAATATAACTTTCTTAATTTTTACTCTTATACATACTTCTAATATTTTAACTATTCCTATTATGTTTGTGTTTAAAATATCTAAAGGATTATCTTTTGATTGATTATGTTTTTCTGCAGCTAAGTGAAATAAAAATTCAGAACCCCTAAGAACATGCGTTAATTCATCTAGAGATACTTCATTTAAAGATAAATTATGAAAACTGATATTATCATTCTTTAAAGGTAAATTTTGTTTGATTCCATAACTACAATTATCAATTATTATTACTTTTGATACACCAAGTGTTAATAACTTTTTAACAAGAAATGAGCCAATGAAACCACAACCTCCAGTTACAACTACCTTTTTATCTATAAGATTATTCTTTATTTTAATTTCCATGTAAAAAATATAGACTAATTATATTAAAAAATCCTTCCAAGCCTTCTTAAAGTATAACGAATAGTTGACATATTCTCTTCATCAAAGATGGTTTTAAATGCAGGAACTTGGTCACCATATTCGAGTGCTTTCCTAGCAAATTCTGCGGCTTTTTTTCTATTACCAATGGCCTTATATCTCCTAGCCATTTGTTCATAAACATGAAATCTGGCAATATTTTTTCTATTTTGTGAACTAAAGTAGCTTGGATGTCTTTCAATAATTTTTTCAACAATATCTGGACGTAAATGTAAAAACTTATTTCCAACACTATTTAAAACTTGTCTGCGTTTGTAAATCAAATTATTGGTATACACTCCAAGTATATTATTTTCATAAATGCTTAACCAAAAATCCCAATCTGCATTAATAAAAAAGCCATCATAAAATCCGCCTAGGTTATAAAATAAAGACTTTTTTATTGGACTTGCAGCATTAAATAGTGGGCTTTTACAAAGATAATCGGGATCGTCAACGGGTTTTCTTATCTCTGAATGTCCTTTCGAAAAATATTCACAATTTCCATAGATAAATTCTGCATCGGGATTTTTTTTAATGGCCTCTGTTATATCATTAACTGCATTAACTGGCAGTAGATCATCACCATCGAGCTGACAATACCATTCGGTATCAGATAATTCAATTGCTTTTTGTCTTGTACTATATGGTCCCTGATTATTTTTAAATATATATTTCTTGAATTTTGGATGATTAAACTTATCAAATATGCGCCTAGTTATTCTGTCTGATCCTCCATCTATAATGATCACACCAAACCATTGATCACATTTTTGTTCAAGGACTGATTTAATTGTTTCCGATAAATAAATACCGCTATTAAAAGCAGTAATACCTACTGTGATCATCGGTTCATCTATTTTATTTGATTTAGTTTCTATTATAAGTATTAGAATTAAAAAGTGAAGAATTAAGACAATTTCTGGTTAAAAATTTTTTATTAGATTCATTAATCTTCTATAAAGCTTTTTATAAATAATTAAAAAAAAAGAATATTCTGGAAAAATTATTGGCAATTTTCCCAAGTTTCTCATTCTAAACTCTTTCGATTTTTTTCTTTTAATATTGCTAGAAACAATATGATAATTTGAATCCAATAAATTAAGAGCGTTTTCTCCTGTTATCTTAATATTATGAATTGCATCATTACTTGATAATAAATCAGCGTGATTTTTATAGGATTTATAGTTGTAACTATGATTTTGGTGTATTGTAAAAACGTTATCAGAAATATCAATTAATGGGATTCTCTTATTACGAGCTTTCCAAAGTAACCAATTATCCCATCCGATTCGCCCAATTACAAGTTTAGGAATTTTATTAAAGGTACCTTTTTTAAAAATAAAATAATCAATACCGGTACAACTATGTTTTTTTGATTTTTCTTTTGCATAAGACCAAAAATTATTTGAGTCATCTGAGTTACTAAAATCGATCAACTCATTAACATTTAAGTCCCATCTATGACCAACTGCTAAATATTTTCTATTATACATTTTAAGTATTTTAATTGTTTCTAAAAAATTTTTAGGAAATAAAATATCTGAATTAACATAACATAATATGTCATTTGTTGAATTTTTCTCCGCGGTTTTAAATAAACCTGGTATAGTTGGGATACCATCTTTGGATGATTCAATCTCTTTTATATATTTTGCACCAATTTTTTTGGCTTCGCTTTCAGCACCTAGAGAATTACCCATAATAATAATTTCTATTTTTTTTGATAACGATCTCCAGTTCAAAAAAGCATTTTTTTGAATTTTAGTAAATTCATTAGTAAAATTTTTAGGCGTTGAAAAAATTGTTATCATTATTTTTTAAGCTCTTGAATCAAAACACCTAATATTTTTTTTGATTTAAAAGTAATCATGAATTCAATTATATCAATAATAAAAATGTAGTATTTTTTTTTATTTAAATTATTTTTACAAATAAATACAAAGTAATTTTTTAATTTAGAATAGATTCTACTTTTTATATTTTTTTTTTCAAAATTCTCAATATCATCTAAAAGATGTTGATTTTTCTTGTAAATTTTTATCTGTTCACGATAATGTACTTCTGGCTTTGAATTGTTTAGACCATTTTTTATCTTTCTATACACAGAATTAATCTCAGAACAATAACCGTATTTAAATTCTTTTGACATTCTTATTCTAAAATCCCAATCTTCCCAAATTTTTATTCTTTCATCATATAAACCAATTTTTTTTGCTGATGATTTATAAAACATTTCATTATGAAAGTTTGCCCCCGATTCTACATTAAAAGATCGAAGAAAATTTTCTTTAAATACTTCGCCTTGAACTGGGAAATCACTTTCTTTAGAGAATACCCCATTTTGATTACCATTTTCATCTATAAATAAATGATTAGAATAAACACAACCATAGTTACTACTCTTGAGTTTGGTTAATTCTATTTCAAGTTTTTTTGGGAAAAAATAATCATCTGCATCAACAAAAGTAATGATGTTTTCATTGCAATTTTCAATCGCTGTATTTCTTGCTTTGCTAATTCCATAATTTTTTTCATGATATCTAACTTGAATTTTATTTGGATATCTATTTTTATATCCATTAATAATATCTCTAGAATCATCAGTTGATGCATCATCAATAATTATGATCTCTTCCGGTTGAAGTGTTTGAGAAAGGACACTATCTATCGCTTTAGATAGAAATTTTGCTTTATTGTAAGAAGTAATATAGACGCTTATCATATTCTTTATATATTTATGTTACTTTAATCAATACATGAACAAAATTTTTTAATATCAACGGATTTATTATAATTTTTTTCCATTATGTTTTAATGGTTTATAATATAATATACATTTAAAAAAAAATTTTAAATGTTGAAAATACGATCGATTTGAATTCCTCATAATTGGTGATTTAAAATAAGGCTTTAAAAATTTCGGAGTAAAAATTAGTGGATTATCTATAATATTGAACCAATATCCGGAAATTTTTGTAAAATATTCAGGGTTTGGATAGATTTTCTTCTTTTTATTTGCATTAAATAGTTTATCAAGCCAATCTAGCATGCTAAAGATTATTTTATGATCTACATGTATAACTTTTTTTTTAAAGTTCATGTGAAGTTTTAGAATATCATCTGATGGGTTCAATCCTAGGGTGTATAGTTGTTTTAAAATAATCCTTTTTGTATTTCTTTCTATTAATTTTGAATTATTAGTTAAATTTTTTTCATGCTGTCGATATTGACCTAATATATTAGGAAGATTTTTAACTTTCAATGTTGTAATAATATCAGTGATTAACTGAAAATCCTCACTACCTTCAACTTTTTTATCCCAGCCAAATTTATCTAACATTGTTTTTCGATACATTATACATGAATGTATAAAACAATTTTTGAAAAGAGTAATAACTTGCGTTTCTTTTGATGAAAGTGCCAATCCTTTTATTTGTTTTATTGATTTACCATTATTATCAATTGTCTCTGCCAGTCCTCCAATTAAACCATATTCTGGATTATTTTCTAAAAATTTATATTGAATTTCTAAACGATTTGGCATAGAAATATCATCTGAATCTAGTATAGCAATGTATTCGCCTATGGAAGCATTTAATGCTGTAATCCTTGCATTGAGTGAACCAAGATTTTTTTGATGCTTTATAATTTTTATTCTATTATCATTAATTGATTCTAATATACTTAACGTATTATCAGTAGAACCATCGTCTACTATTATTAATTCAAAATTAGTATGAGTTTGATTTAAAATACTTTTGATTGCATCTGAAACATGATTAGCCCCATTAAACACAATCATATTTACAGATACGAGACTATTTTTCAACTTCTACTAAACTATAAAATTATCGGAAATAAATTTTCTATTCTCAATTACCAGGTCAGTTCTCTAAATGTAATAAACTTTGATCCAGACTCAACCATTTCTTTATTATTATTTTTAATTGAATCAAAAAAGTTCCATGCCAAAACTAATATATAATCTGGAGGATTTCTTAATGCAGATTCTTTATTCCGAATTTTAATACCTGTCCCAGGTAAATAATAATCATGTTTTAATTCATTATCTTCAATGATATAGTCTAAATGTTCAGCTGTAATATTATAATAATTTAATAGAGTGGTTGCTTTTGCTGGTGAGCCATAACCTACTATTAATTTATTTTGTTTTTTTAAATTATTTATCCTGTCTAAAGCAATAGATTTTCTATATTCTATTTTTTTTGAAAATTCTTGATAAAATTTAAAGTTATTAAGACCATCCCTTTTTTCTTCTGAAATAAACTTCCTAACACTAGAATCAATTTTAAATGTATTTTTATTAGCTATAAAAACTCTAATTGATCCACCATGCGTATCAACATGTTCAACTTTGAATATTTTATAGCCTAGGTTACTGAAAAATCTATCAAGAGATAATACTGACCAATAGTTTACATGTTCATGATAAATATTATCAAAAGTCAAATCCCTTATCGTATCCAATATATATTGTACCTCTATTATAAAGACACCTTTATCACAAAGTATATCAAATACTCCTAAAGTAAAATCTACAATATGATCAGTGTGAGCAAAAACATTAAATGCGGTAACCAGATCAGCTTTTCCCTTAGTATCCAATATTTTTTTAGCTATTTCCCTATCAAAATATTCATTGAGTGTTTCAATTCCACATTCTCGTGCTATTGCACAGATATTAATTGCTGGCTCAATTCCTAAAACATTTATATTCTTTTCCTTTAGGGGTGATAAGAATACACCATCATTACTTCCAATATCTATTACAAGAGAATTAGAGTTCAGTGATAACTCATTGATTAATTTATCTGCCAAGGAATTAAAATGGTTTCTAAAAGTTTTATTGGTAGATGAAACATAAAGATATTGATCAAACATTTGTTTTGGAGGAACAATAAATGATAATTGTGAATTATAACATTTTGGGCAATATTTCATTTCAAGAGGGAAAGTATTGACTTTTAAATCTTTATCTTTTGATAGATTGTTTGCTAATGGCGACATTCCTAACGATATTATATTTTCTAATCTGTTGTTCTCACAAACTCTACAAGAATATTTATAATAACTGATAAATAATTTTTTCAAATTATCATCAACAAGTTCATAAGGAATTGTATGAGTTATACCAAAATTTTCATGGTCTCTTTCACCCCTAACCAGATTCAAAAAAATTGAATCTTCAATAAATACCATCGTATGTGCAACATTAGGCGGAATGATTGATAAATCACCTTCGTTAATTATATTTGTATTAATCACTGAATTATATTCAGATAAATCTTTTAAAATACTTATATATTTCCCTTTAATTAATAGACATTTTTGTTCTTGTATTGGATGATAGTGATTTGCCCTAACTGTTCCTTTTTTAGATTCGATATATCCCACAAGATTTATTGGTTCAGTTAAATTATAATTACTTATTTTCCCTCTTTCATCAATATATTCATTTTCACCTGATTGAATTAATTCTAATGCATTATTTTGATAATTAAACGACCATTTATCAATCATTTCTTTAATAGATTCTTCTAAACAATATTTGAATTGAAAACCTAATTGTAATAGCTTTTTATTAGAAAGTGTATAGCCAGCATTTGGTATTTTTTCATCTGTTTTAATAATCTTTAATCTTGGTTGAAACTTTTTACATATCCCAGCAACTTCTTCTATAGTATGATTCTCATTAGAACAATGAAATATTTCTTTATTAGTTTGATTACTTTCTGCTAAAAATTTTAGGCACCTTGCAGCATCAAATACTGAGACAAGACTTTTATGTTGTATTCCACCAGCAAAGAGTCTAATTGTTCCATTTTGAGCTGCAATTTTAGAAAAATGATTAGGCATAATATTTAATCTCATCATATCATTTGAATACCCATAAACTGTTCCCAATCTCACTATAGTATAATTTTTATTTGAATTAATTAAATCATCCTCAGTAATTACTTTACCTTTAGAATATGTTAATACTGGTTTAGTAAGCGCATCCTCCTGAATGCCATATTTAACTTTTTCAAGACCTTCAAAGACAACATGAGTTGAAGGAAAGATAATTTTACTTGTTTTTGGTGCAAGTGAAATGATATTCTTAGATGCATTTTCTCCAACATCTTTAATCAACTTATCTTTTGGATTTGAAAGAGCATGCTTTGTCCTAGGAACCTCTGTGATACCTGCAAGATGGTATATGAGATGTACTCCTTTAAAAACTTCCTTAATTAAACTGTTATCTCTTATATCACCTTCTATATACCTTATCCCCCAATTATTTAATTGTGTGACAGATTTTGAAGCAAAACGATTATCTATAACAATTATTTTATTATATCTTGCCTCGCCTGAATAAATTTTGCATAATTCAGTACCTATATAACCAAGCCCTCCAGTAATAATGATTTTTTTCATTGCATACTCACTTACAAACCATATACTATTTTACAATAGTCCAAGTTTTAGGTATTAAATCTTTAGTATCATGATGCGAATATGAATCACCAAGCCAAATTTTTGGCGCAATTACAACCTTTTTGGGGTTTTGATTTAACCAAGCTGCCCACCAACTAAAACTACTATTAGAAATTATATTATGATCACAATTTGCCATGAGCATAAGATCAGTTATATCATCATGATTTTTAGAGAAGTACGTATTATCATCATTTAAATTATTTTCACACCATTCAATATCTTTATTTGTATCAGAAAAAACCAAAAAGACAGAATTAATAAAATATGATTTTGCTTTTTCAAAATATCTTATATCCAATAACGGATGATAAAGATTCATAGTTGGTTGAAATATACCTAATCTATGATCAGTATATTTTTTTTTTGATGGAACATAGTCTCCTCTACGAATATGTAACGCTACAATGGATTTTTGAAAAGATTGACTTTTTAATTTATTTAAATATTTTTCACAATAATTAATTATGTTTTGATTCTTTGGTTTTATTTCATTAAGCAGTTCTTGCCTTATATCTATAAAATATTTCTCATTTTGGAAAAATCCGTTTAAATCAAATCTATTATGTTTTTTAAAAACAACATTATTAAAAATAAACCAATCTTTTTCTACATATTCTACTTTATCAATTATATCCAAATAATATTTATCAACAAAGGTACAATTTAATTTGAATTCTTTTATTCTATTGTATTCACTGTTGGGCAATATCAATGGAACATTATTCTTCATTGAATAAGACTTAGCAATTGCATATTGAAAAAGTTGGTTCCCTAACCTACCATTTATACCAATTTTTGAAACAGTAACAAAAGATTTGAATTGTGGATGTAACTCTAAATATATCTTATAAATTATTTTCCTTATTATATCGAAAAAATAACGACTAACTTTTAAAATATACTTTACAAACTTTTTAATTTTTGCCAATAATAACAAATCGTCTCTTAATTTTTTTAAATATCTTATTTAGGCTATTTTGTATGAAAGCAAAAGAGTAGGTAATAATAAAATATATCTTAAGCGAATATAGTTTATATCGAATTAAAGCATTAATTATTTGCCTACTGATGTAATCCAGTTTACTTTTATTAGAAATATTTATTAACCCAAAATAATGATTACTAACGTTCTTATTAAATTCAATTAGTTTATGATATCTGTGAGGCTTTGGTTTATGAGGGATTTGATCATATCCTTTATGAAAGAGCAATTGACTAATAAATCCAATTCTTCCTTTGATTAATGAATAAAATAGAAACCAAATATCATTTCCATCCATAATATCAGTAGATTTAATAATTAATGGATATTTTTCAGCATGGTCTTTACGCATAATACCATGAAAAAAATTTGCTTTTTGAGTTTCCCAAATATCTGCCCATAAAAATGGCATACATCTATACAGTCTATTATCACTCTCAACAATATTTTCCCAATTTTTTTTATAGGTTTGGTTAACTATACCATTTGAATTTATGTTATCATAATTACAAAATGATATCGAAAGGGAAGAGTCATCAATTAATTTTTGAACTAAAATTTCAATAAAACTGGGTTCATATTTATCATCTTCACTAGCCCAAAAGAAATAATCTCCTTTAGCTTTTCGTAATACAAAATGATGGTTTGGAATAAGACCTAGATTGACTTTTTGCCGGAAATATTTGATATAATCATTCTTTATTTGAAATTTTTTTACTATTTTTTTTATTTCAAATATTGGTGAACAATCATCAGAAACTATTATCTCTTTATTTGGATAAGTTTGAGTTACTAAACTATGCAAAACTACTTCTAATTGTTTAGGTCTTGAGAAAACTGGTAACCCAATTGAAACCAATGGTTTTGAATTAGTTGTCAAATTATTAGATAGGATTTACTTGTTACAAAAAGATTTTCTTTCTTATTATTATGAGTTTAATTCAAAAAGTAAAGTTTTTGCAAATCTCACTCTTCTTTTTTTGGGTATATTTTGCATTGGTAATTCTCCAACTCGTCCTTTTATCTTAGTTAAGTAATCACTTTTCATTATTAATTTAAACGACATATCGCTCATGTTATTTAAAAATGATTTTTCATTTCTAAATCTAACTGGTATGTAATTATTATAGTAAATCTGGCTACTATAATAATCATCAAAATCACCACCAAGAAAATCATCAAAAAGTATATACTTGGGTTTTATATCTTTAATTAGTTTTAATAAAACATCATCATTATTAAGATATTGGATTGCACTATTTGAATAAAATAATTCATACGTTTCATTCGTAATTACATTGGAAGAGTATTGGATTGGTTGGTCAACATGAAATTTAGAATGGGTATAATAATTATTGATTAGTTGGTTCTCAATTATTCTATATTTTTTAAGACTGATATTTGGTATGCATTGTTTAAGATAGTACCATGTCCATCCATTAGAGCCTCCAAAATCAATTACAGATTCAGGGTTTAATACACTAAATAACATTGGCAAGGAAGACGGTCTAGGTGGGATTGCTTCATTACCAAATTTTTTAATTTCGATTAAATAGTCATCCAATTGTTTTATAATACTTTTAAGCCACTTATCACTTTTAAACCCCTCACCAGTTTTTTTCGCATCTGACCAAGTTCTATATACACCGTCCCATATGAGATCTGGTTTTTTGTGAAGATTATTTTCCATAGAATTTTTTCATGGCATTAACTTATTTATCATTTAATTCAATTATACGTTTGGCTTAGAAATCAACGATGATTAAGTAGTGCAATTGTTTCATTGATGCCAGAGTCAATATCATCATAAAAATTAAAACCTTCCTTTTCAAATAATACTTTTGATACAGTATATGAGAGTTGATTCATTATTTCAGAATCTACAAACTGGCAATTTAAATTTGGGCATGTCTTTTTTATTGTATCCACTATTTCACCTACAGTATAGTTTGATGAAAGAACATTATATATTTTATTATTGAATAAATTTTTATCTAATATAAATCTAACAGCTCTAATTGCATCATTTATTCCAAGGTATGGTCTCTTTTGATCTAATGCAGTGCTCCAAATTGTTAACGGCTTATCCATTACTGCTTGCCAACAGAATTTATTTACTGCAGTATGAAATCTCATACCAATGGATGTTCCAAAAATTGTTCCTAAACGGCAAATAACAAATTTCAAATTTTTGTTTTTACTTAACGACTTTATCATCTGTTCAGACTTTAGTTTATACTCCGCATATGGACTTTGGGGTTTTAAATTTTTGCTTGAGCAATGTTCATCAACTAAATCTTTTTGAACACCATATACACTGGTTGTAGAAGGGAAAAATAACTTTGATCCATTTTCTATACATGCATCAACTATTATTTTTGTACCTTTATAATTAACTTTTTCTACTTCATCCCTATTACGAAAACTTGACACAGCATCAGTAATTGCTGCTAAATGAATAACTACATCCACATCTCTTGTAATATCAAAAATAGACTCATCTAAAATATCCTTTTTAAAAAATCGAAAATTTACTTTTTTAGGCAAGTTAAAGAGACTAGCATATCTCTGAGTTGCTAGATTATCAACAATACGTACTTCATTAAACTCCCTAGGTTTAATACTGTGAATTAATTTAGATCCTATATGCCCTAAACCACCTGTAATAAGAATAGTACTCATATTTTAATCGGATGATTTTTTTTCATTTTAAATATTTGTCTAAACAATCACGAAAATATTCCTCAGTTTTTAATAAACCTTCGTCTAAATCAATTTTTGGAATCCAATCTAAAGTATCTTTAATTTTATGATTACTTATAACAGCATCACCAATTTCAATTGCTTCACGTTCTTTTGGCCAGTCAATTAATTCAACATGGCCACCTAATAATTTGCTAGTTTTTTCCGCTATATCTATTACAGTAATATGGTCATCACTCACAACAAAAAAAGTGTTTCCGTTTGCCTTATTAGATAATGCTGCTTCAATTAAAGCTTCTACAGCATCATCTACATAAAGGATATTTCTATATTGAGTACCCGGTTTATAAACAGTTATGGCTTTATTTTGTAAAGCAAGACCTATAAAATAATTATTGAAAGTAAATTCTGGACTATGAATTGCTGCTCTTGGACCATAAATATTGGATAATCTTAAAGATGAGGCCCTAATTCCATATGTTTTAGCATATAATAAAACATATTTTTCAGAAACAGTTTTATTAGCTGAATATATATCTGTTGGGAATTCTGGATGAAGCTCATCTGCAGGTTGATAAACTAGTGGTCCCAATTGGGTAGTAGTACCAATATGTAAAAATGATATATCTGATTTAAGTTCTTTAATAGCCTCCAATAAATTTAAAACCCCACGACTATTTACATCCATATTAATCCATGGCTCTCGCATAGAATAAGGATGAGACGTGGTAGCAGCACAATTAATTATAATATCTTTATTTTTAACAATTTTTAATAATTGTTCGTAATTACTTATATCACCTTCAATTAATTCTATATAATTCTCAAAAGATTTTATATTAAATACATTACTACCAGAATTTGGATCCAAATTATCATATATTGTGACCTGCATTCCAAGCTCAAGGCATTTTTTTGCAAGATTACTGCCAATAAAACCTAATCCACCCGTTATTAAGATTGATTTCATAAAATTTTCAAGATCGTTTTTGTGTAAAAAATCTGATCATAGGATCTCTAGAACCCTTCCAAAGGAATTTTTCATGTTCTAGCTCATCAAAATTTAATCTGTTTAGAATAGCTTGTATTTTTTTTATTGTATAACAATTTTTGTGAAATTGTCCATCACCATTCTGACTACCAAAAATTGAAGCTAAAATATATCCCCAACGGTTCTTCATGTTATAGGTATATGTACCAAACCAATGATTTTGGGATATTGCTTCATCATCATTCCTATAAAAATCTTTCCAGTGGTCATCTGCTTCTAACCATATTTTCACTATTTCTTCAAAATTTGTAGTTGAAAAAATAAATTTACCTTTTGGTTTTAATACCCTCTTGATTTCGTAAAAAAATTTTGATTCTTCTTCAAAAGAAAGATGTTCTATCATTGCTTCACAAAGTATTTCATCAACACTATTATCATCTAGTGGGAGATTAAATATATTCCAATTATATATTTTTATATCATCGCTAAATGTTTTATAAGGATATCTTTCTTTAAGTATTTCAATACTATCCATATCAATATTGAGATACCCATCCTTTGGTCTTCCTCCACATCCAATATTAATTTTCATAGCTTTTTTAACTTTCATATATAAAGAATTACATTTTGGTTTTTAATAACTATTAAACATTGTTTGAATACCTTTATCCAATGTTGTTATGTCCTTTAGAAAACCTTCTTGTTTTAAAGTAAAAATATCTGCAATAAAATCTCTAAACTCTATTTTTAATAAATAAGCTGGAGGTTCAGTGTATTTTACTTTTACTGGTACCCCGTTTATTTCATTATTTATTTTAGAGATAAGGTTAAAAGCATCTTTTATTGAAGTCCCATAACCACTACCTAAAATAAAGTGTTTACCATTCAAAACATCTAATTTTATTGGAGCTTTAACAAGAGTCTTAATGACATCGTCAATATATATATAATCTCTAATATATTTACCACTGCCATATATAGTAATATCCTCACCATTAATTGCTTTTTTAACCATTAAGTTTAAAATCCCCCTATCACGACTACTATGATTAGATCCAGGTCCATATACATTTGTCAATCTAAATGATACACCCTTCACCCATTTTTTATTAATGTAAAATTTTAGATAATTTTCTGCTTGCAGTTTATGAAAATCATAAGTAGTAATCGGTTTATCCAAAACAGATTCATTTACAGGCAATTTATTTATCATTCCACATTGTGTAGCAGTACCAGGAAAAATAATTATCGGGCATCTTTTTATTTTTCTACAAGATTCTAAAATCAATTGTAATGGTTTTACATTAGCTTCAAAATCAGACATAGGATCTTTTTCAGCTTCATAAATACTTGTTTGTGATGCAAGGTGATAAATAATGTCAACATCACTAGTACATTTTCTAATTAGCTTATAATCTTGATAATTAGCTTTAATAAATTCTATCTCTGCTGCATTTGAAGTATTGTTGATTATATCAATATTTCTTGATAAACAAATAATTTTACATTGAAAATTATTAAGTTTATCTAAAAGGTGAGACCCAATAAAACCAGATACCCCAGTAATTAATATTCGCTTATTGAGGAAAAAACCAGATAAACTTTCATTAATTAGGTTTTTCAAAATAATATTTATTTAAATTATTAATAACATGATTTATTTCACTATCATTTAATTCCGGGTATATGGGTAAAGACAAAATACGATTTGAAAGAGTCTCCGTTATGGGCAGTGAAATCTTACCAACAATATCTGTGAAAAATTTTTGTTTGTGGATAGGTACTGGGTATTGAATCGAAGTGATAATGCCTTTTAATTCAAGATATTTTTTTAATCTTTGACGGTCCTCAACCAGTATAACATATAGATGATAAACATGGGATATATATTTACGATTAGAAGGAGTTGATATTGGTAAATCTTTTAATCCCTTATTGTAAATTTCTGCGAGCTTTTGTCTTAGTGTAGTATTTTGATCTAAGATTTTTAATTTTTCACGCAAAACTGCTGCTTGAATTTCATCAAGCCGACTATTCCACCCTTCTTCTGAACTTATATATCTTTCTTCCCATCCATATTGACGTAATAACATTAATTTCTTATTCAGCTTTGAGTCATTTGTTATAATTGCGCCTCCATCACCTAATGCACCTAAATTCTTTGTAGGGTAGAAGCTATAACAACCCATATCACCAAATAAACCAACTTTTACCCCTTTATAAACGGCACCATGTGCCTGCGAACAGTCTTCAATCACTTTTATATTATTTTTACGTGCAATTTTTAATATTTTATCCATTGCACAAGGTTGTCCATAAATATGGACTGGTATTATTGCCTTTGTCTTTGATGTAATCGCATTTTCAATTAAATACGGATCCATAGTAAAATGATTGGATTCTATATCAATAAACTTTGGTTTTGCACCTGCTAGGATAATCGATGTTGCCGTTGCCGTTGCTGAAAATGAAACTGTAATAACTTCATCACCTGGTCCAATCTTTAAAGCTCTCAATGCCATATGAATTGCATCAGTACCACTCCCCACACCTATAGTATACTTTACTCGATTATATTTAGAAAACTCTTCTTCAAATTTTTTTACCTCTTCCCCTAAAATATATGATCCACTTTCTAAAACTCGGATAATTGCAGAATTAATTTCATCTCTTTGAGCTAGATACTGCCTTTTTGGATTTGCACTTTCTATCAAGAAGTCACCATTATCTTAGGAACATAGGATATCCATTTACCGCCTTGTGCAACAAATTCAATTTCCTTTGCTTCAATTTCTTTTTGATGATTATAGGCAAATAATAAGGCATAATCTGGAAAATTAGTTTTGAATTTTGATTGGGTAATAATTGGAATATGACCACCCGGACTAAATTTTCCATGCTTAATAGGTGTAGTATCATAGATACAGTCTAATTGATCATTAGTAATTCCACAATAATTAATGATTGTAGTACTTTTTGATGTCGCAGCATAGCCCGATATTCTCTTTCCTTCAGATTTTATTTTATCTAAAAGATTTAATAATTCTGACCTGTGTTTTTCACAATTATTTTTAAATATTCCAAATGTCTCAGGATATGTGAGTCCTAAATTCCTCTCATATTGCAGTTTTAGGTTAACTTTATTACTAACTGACATCTGACCTTTATTAGAAATTATATATCTCATAGATCCACCATGTGTTTCTTGATATTCTATATCAACAAGCTCCATATCAAATTGATCAAATAGATATTGTATTGAATGTAAAGAAAAAATAAATGTATGCTCATCATAAATCTGATCATAAGTGGTTTTTGTTATAACATCTCCAAGATAAGGATCTTCAAAAATGACAACTCCATCTTTTTTTAATATGAGTTTTATACCTTCAATAATTGATTTAATATATGGTATATGACACATTACATTAGCTCCTATTAAAACATCGGCTTTACCATATTTATTTACTATTTTTTCTGCTAAAGATTTTTCAAAAAAATCAACAATGGTATTTATACCTTTTCCCATAGCAATTTTTGCAACATTAGATGATGGTTCAATTCCTAAATGGCGAATCCCTTTATCTGCAAAATTTTGGAGCATTATACCATCATTACTACCTAACTCAATGACTAAAGGGTCGGTCTTTTTTATTAGAAAATCATTTATTACAACATTTGCAAATTTTTGAAAGTGAAGTTTCATGAAATTAGATGTCCCTGAGTAAAAAGGATAGTTCCCATTAAACATTTTTTCGCGCTCTGGTTGATTTACAAGTTGAAACATGTAACAATTAGCACAAAAAGCCACTTCCATTTCAAAAAAATACTCATCTTTAAATTGTTCTTTTGATAAAAAACCATTAGCAATAGGCATGGGTCCAAAAGACATGAATGGATTAATCTCTTTTGAGCAAACATTACAATTCATAAAAAACATCCAAATTATATAAACCGATTAAACAATTATTTTCTATAGTACAAGTTATACATGACATTTCTTGTAATTGAAATAATTATTTTTTTCATAAAATTAATAAGACTTAAAAATTGTATATTGAGTGTGTCATTATAATTATAAGCAAAATTTTTGGCATTCATTCTGCATGTAATTACATCTTTTATTAAACTTTTTAATTTTTTTTCATTCACTACATCAATAACCTTTCCATCTCCATCTCTGTAGGAATGAACAACTTCACCTTTGAAAACCTTTTCTCTATATTCAATAATCTTCTTTATATAAAATTCAGCTGATGCTTTATCTATATCTCTTCTTGGATTTGATATTTGCTGATCATGATCTCGTACATGACCCACAATTTTTGGAATAAAATATGATAGATAACCATTTTTATTAAAATTATATGAGAAGGATAAATCAAAATTAAAAAATAGAAAGCGTTCACTTACGCCATTTTTCTTTTGTTGCTCCATAAATTTCCCCTCATCAGGAAGTTCTACTTTTACACATTCAGTATACACATTTTTTCTTACACAATACGTATGTTCTTGATATAAGTAAAATCTAGCTAACCAAAATGCGAGGTAAGGTTTACCCGATGGAAAATCAACATTAGTAACTGATGAAATATTTGTATCAAAATTATTATTAAATTCAATGCCTTTACCATGGACCATGGATATTTCATGATAATTATCTAAAATTTCAACACAATTTTTAAACCATGACTTACCGTTGTAGCAATCAGAAATCGGCATCCACATTATATATTTTCCTGACGCATAATCTAAAGCAGCCATAAAACCATCATAAAGATTTAAACCAGGTTTAATAAATATCTTTAGCCTTTTTTCTTTCGAATATAATTTAAGTATTTCATGAGTATCATCATTACTTCCTGCATCAACAAGTATTATTTCATAATTCAAATAATTTTGTTGAAAAATAGACTCTAGTGTATCTTTAAGATATCTTCCACTATTGAAGCAAGTCGTTAAGACAGATATTTTGGATGAATTTAAATTATTTTTTTTCAAATTTTATGTGTTCTTGAAATCGTATGAGTTTTTCTGGTGTTCCAATATCATATAGACTTTTCTTCGTTTTGTAAACAAAGGCATTATGAGATGGGAAATTGGGGAAAAAATCTTTTTCTATTGAAAACTCATCTTTCTTTGGAAATAGATCAAAAGTTTTCTTATTTAATATATAAACCCCTGCATTAATATATTTAGCTTTTTCAACACAGTCTTTTTCCACAAAATTGATTAGATTTAAATTATGATTAAATGTTATTGATCCACCATCATTATCCATTTTATTTTTAGTGATTACTATTGTTAATAGAGCATTTTTAGTTAAATGGAAATTGTAGATTTTATAGAAATTTACATTTATATAAGAATCACCATTTATCACAAATGCTTTATCAGACTTAATAAATTGCTTTGCGAGCTTTATCGCTCCTCCTGTACCTAGAAGAGAATCTTCTTTTGAAAAAATAATGTTACAGTCTTTTTTTTGTTTTAAATATTTTATAATTTTTTCTTTTTTGTAGCCAACAGAAACTATAAACCTTTTTAGACCTTGTTTTTTACAATTATTAATAAGTAAATCAATAAATGGTTTACTATTTATTAGAGCCAGAGTTTTTGGATTATGACCAATTACCGATCTTAGTCTCGTACCCAGACCACCAGCTAAAATTATAACATCAGTATCTTTGAAGTTCTCTTTAATAATTTTTAGTAATCCTGGTGAGAGTAATAAATAATCTTAGACCCTGTATTTTCAAATCTGAAAGGAACAAATAATTTTGTTTTTAAAACATTTTTAACAGCGATTTGATTTTCTTGAGGTACATAAAAAAGTATAAATCCACCAGCTCCTGCACCAAGTAGTTTACCACCTATTGCTCCTGCTTCCATACCTGCATCATATATTTCATTGATATTGCTATTTGTTATTTTATCAGTTAGAGTTCTCTTAATTATCCATTGCTCATTTAGTAATTCACCAATTGTATCAAGTGATTCATTTTTGTTATTAAGAACAGAAAATCCTTCAGAACAAATTTCAAAAATATTATTTAATTCTTTTGTCTTTTCTAAAGTAATCTTTATTTGCTCTTTAGCTATGTCAGATGCATTCCTCGCAAAACCTGTAAAAAAAAGCATTAAATTATTTTGTAGCTGAATTAATCTATCTTCTGAGATCAATATTGGGTCAACATCAATAAGGTTATTTTCAGAAAAAATAATTCTATTTAGTCCTCCAAACGCAGCCGCAGTTTGATCTTGAGAACCTACAAATTCCTTAATTAAATTTTGCTCAATATGAATAGCATTAAGTGCTAATTCTCTTTTTGTAGGCATATAATTCTTCAAACCATAAAAAGCATTTAATAAACCAACCGTAAAGGTAGAACTAGAACCCAAACCAGATCGTGCGGGTAAATCAGCATTATGAACAATTTCAATACCTTTATCAATATTTAAATATTTCGCAGTCTCTCTAACAGACGGATGTTTTATCTGTTCTAAATTATTTGCCTGCTCATGTAAATAGTATCTTATTCTATGTTTATAATCAAAAAAAGGAGGTAAATAACGTGCTGTTATATAACAATACTTATTAATAGTAGCATTTATAACACAACCGTTATAATTATTATACCACTCTGGATAATCAGTTCCACCTCCAAAAAGAGATATTCTAAATGGTGTTCTTGAAATTATCATTATTTTCTATAAACTAGGGTTTATTAATTAGTTAAACTTTTTTATTTTTTGATTTTAAACACTATTACTACATACTGAAGCAATATAATCAATATCATCTTGCTTTAAATCAGGATGAGTAGGAAGAATAAACCCTCTTTCATATATTTCATTTGCCCAATCTCCTTCAAAAACTCCGTATTTTTTAATCCAAAAAGGGTGTCTACCTAAATTCCCATGGCTCCACACCCTGGTTTCGATTTCATTTTCTTTACAGGAATTAAGAACTCTTTTACGCGTTTTTTTATTCTTTGCAAGGATACCAATATGTAAACTCACAGGCCATGCTTTACCCCAATCTTGAAATTCGAAATTTTCAGATAGTAAATTTTTATATCTCGTGTGGTTTCTATTCCTATTTTCCATAATTTTATCCGCTTTTTCTAATTGCAATAATCCTAAATAGGCCTGTAAATCAGTTGACCTAATATTAAATCCACTATGTATAAAATTGAATGGTCCATTTTCGTTATCAATATTCCATTTTTTAAAATTATATTCATAATAATCATCCGAAATATCTTTAACCCAACCATGACTCCTTAGCATCAACATTCTTTGATACATTTCTTCATTATTTGTATTAACAAAACCTCCTTCAATTGTAGATAATTGATGACCAAAATAAAATGAAAATGATGAAACATCACCAACTGTACCAATTGGGTGTCCATCTGCAAATTTTGCACCAACAGAGGCACAACAATCCTCCATAAGAAAGAAATCATATTGGGACTTAAGGTATAACATCTCATCTTTATCACATGGCACACCAAGGGGATGGACAAAAATCATCCCTTTAATATTTTCTTTATCACATAATTTCTCAATTTCTTTTATATCAACACCATAATTGTATCTATTAGCATTTACCATTACCGGAGTTAATCCAAGCTGAATTATAGGAGAAATAGTTGTAGCCCATCCACATGAGGGGACTATAACCTTATCACCTCTATTTAACTTGCCTAAAACTAATCCTAGATAAGTCATTAACAAATTTGCAGATGAACCAGAATTAACAAAGATTGATCTATTTGTTCCTATAAACTCAGACCATTTTGATTCGAATGTTTTTGTTAATTGACCCATAGTTAATTTTGGGTAATTAGCTAACCAATCCCTTAGTTTATCTATATCATTTTTTGAAATTGTTTCACCAGCTAATGGGTATTTAAAACTCATTTATAAAATACCTATTAATTATACCAATCTAGCTTGCTTTTCAATTTTATTAATAATTCCCTTGATACCAATCAATTGTCTCTTTTAAACCTTCATGGAAAGTATATTTTGGATAAAACCCTAATTCTTGCTTTATCCTTTCAGTGCTTACCTTTCGAAATGGAATAGTTGTTGGTTTAGAATCATCCCACATTACTTTTGGATTTTTACCGGTCACTTCCAGAATAGCATCTAGAATATCACCAATACTGATAGATGAGCCATAGCCAAGATTATACGGTCTCATAGATTGTCCTTTTTCCAATACTAATAATGCTCCATTAACTACATCTTTAACATAAAGAAAATCTCGAACAACATCAGGTGTACCCCAAGCAATAAATGGATCTTCATTGTTTAAAACTCTCTTAATAAGTGCAGGAACAACATGACAAGTTTCTAAATCAAAATTATCAAAAGGTCCAAAAATAGCTGTCCCTCTTGCAATCCCTATTTTCATATCTGTTAAGTGAGAACAATGTTCTAATATTTTTTCTCTATATCTTCGCATCCATCCATAGCCATAATAAGAAATATATGGTTCGTCATCCCAAAATTCATTTTCCTCAATTGGATATCTTCGATCAGGATATCCAGTAGAGCTATTTAAATCAATAAAACCTTTTACACCACATTTATAACTAGCTTCTAAAACATTACTTATTATGACTATTTGATTTAATGCTATCTGAAAATCAGAGTGAATTAATTTAGGATTTGCAATATTCCCAGCTGAATGTATCACATAATCACATCCATCTATAAGTTTTAAGCAATCAGAAAGCACTTTTAAATCAATATTTTTTACAACTTCTATTCTATCATCCTTCATTTGTAATGGTTTTTTATGGATGGATGTTTTTACTAATGCACCTCTATTTAATAATTCTTCGATAT
This sequence comes from uncultured bacterium, assembly GCA_964586315.1. Lineage (GTDB taxonomy): Bacteria > Fidelibacterota > Marinisomatia > Marinisomatales > UBA1611 > CAZEER01. Next base: position 60,971 of record CAZPHE010000004.1, read on the forward strand.
AATGTGTACCTAAAAAACCACTACCACCAGTTACAACTACTTTTTTATTATTATAAAACATCTTTATTTTTTTTGTACCATTCTATTGTTTTGATTATGCCATCTTTTAAAGTAACTATTGGATTAAAACCATAGCTTTCAGCTCTATTTATATTCATTACTCTTTTTCTATCACCCATCGGCTTGCTCTTATTCCATTTAATATCTATATTGAAATATTCTGCTATAATTCTAGCGACTTCTTTTATAGTGACTCCATTACCACTGCCAAGGTTGACAGGTTCTATAACTTTGTTCTTTACCATTTGTATCATACCACGGGCAACATCATCTACATAAATTAAATCTCTTATAGGTGTACCATCTCCCCAGACTTCTAAAACATCATTCTCCATGGCCTTTTTAATTAAAGATGGAATAACCATAGACCATTGACCAAAATTATCATGAGGCCCATATACATTTGCTGGTCTCACTATTGAATATCTATACCAATGATATTCATCAGCATAAGCTTGAACATTCAATTCACCAATCCTTTTTGCCCAACCAGCATACCAATCATTTTCAGATGGTAATGCCTTCCATAAATTATCTTCTAAAAACATTTCTTCAGGATGATATACTCCAATTGAACTAGTATATAGAAACCACTCTGCACCTGATTTATAAGCATATTCAATCATATTAGCATTAAATTGGATCATTGGTACACTAAATGATGCGGGCGATTTCATGCATCTCAAAGGAGAACCTTTAATTCCTGCTAAATGGAATATTATATCCTGCCCTTTACAAATCAATTCACAATCTTTCCTATTTCTTAAATCAAATTTTGGTAAATCTGCAACTGTTAGTTGAGCAGATGTTTGATCCTTTAATAATCTAATTAATGCCCTACCAATCATGCCATTACCACCAGTAACTAATATTTTTTTTCCATCAAAACTCATTTTACTGTTAATTTATCTATCATTATAATAATCTCCCCACTCAATAATGAGGGTAGAACCTTGTCTATTATAAGCATCTTTATATTCTGAAAAAATTTGTTGTGGTTTAGTTAATTCTATTAATTCGATATCAGTTAACATTTGTCTAATCGAATTAGTAAAGTCTTGAGTATGTTGTAGACCACCATTTAAAGGCTTTCTCGCTCCAACTGCAACCCTGACTATTACCTTTGGTATTAACATACCTTTACTCATTGCTTTCATTTTATCTATATGATTAACCAATTGATTTATTGCTAAAATCATAAAATTAAATCTGGGGTAAATTGAAATAGGAATATAACCTTCTAGTGATAAACCTGCACATAATCCCATTTGCACTTCTTCAATAACAGGTAACTCAATTAATTTTTCTTTGGGAACTTCAGTTAATGTACTTGATATAGAATGCCCACTAAATAATGTGGCTTGACCCAAAAATAATGTATCTTCTTGACTACCTAACCACTTCATGGTCTTAATTAATTCATCTTTGTATTTCATAATAAAACCTAAAAATTTACCCAAGCACCAGTGCCATGGTGTGGATATCCATTTTCATAACTATAATAGACAACGTCATCCGGAATGTTTTGCCTCTTTTTCCAAGCTACATCCGTAGGTGTATGTACACTTAAATTATTATCTTCAATTACGAATTGAAGTGGCAGATCAAAATTGTTTGCATATTTATAGCATTCATGAAAAACACCAGTCTCAAAGGTCATGTCACCTATAAAGCACCACACTTTTCTAACAGAATTTTTTCTCTTATTTGCTAGAGCAATGCCTAATGCTATAGGTATAATTCCACCTACAATAGCAGAAGAATAAAACCTATTTACATTGCTACTTGTAGCCATACTTCTCCCAGAAACAATGTCATCCATCAATCGTTGCCTATCGAATCCATGTAATAAAGCATGATAATGATTTCGCCATGCTGCAAAAACCCAATCAGAAGGATTAACATATTTAAATATTTCAATTAATTGATCTTCATTGTTTTTTGATAAATGCACTGGAGCAGGAATCTCTCCATTTTCATATCTTTTTTTTACTTCTGATTCGAATGAGATTAGTTCCTCTTTAGATAATAAAACTTCTTTCTGTTTTTTTAAATGACTTGGTATTTGTATCATCCTGCTTTTTTTCTTAATTATTATCTAACTAGTTGATTAGGAGAACTTTTTATTTTAGATCTCCAATATTCAAGAAGATCTTGCATAGTTTTTTCGAAATTGATTTTTGGTTTCCAACCTGTATGACTTTCAAATTTTTTATAATTTGGCACCTGTAAATCTGCATCAATTGGTCTCAAGCGTTTCTTTTCTGTTTTTATTTTTATATTCTTTTTTTTGGATAGAGTCAGTAAATAATCCAACATTTTTCCTACCTTACATGAAAAATTTCCGCCTATATTATAAACTTCACCAATAATTGGATTAACAGTTAGTAAAAGATAATATGCCTTTACTGCGTCCCTAACATCTGCATAGGTCCTTAATGAATTTAAATTACCCACTTTTATCACTGGTTCAATATGACCTGCCTCTATCATTGCAATCTGTTTTGCAAAACTACTTTCAGCGAACACATCTCCCCGTCTTGGACCAGTATGAGTAAACATTCTTGTTACCAATATTTTTTGCTTATATGCCTCTGAGTGAAATCTAGCAATCAAATCAGTACCTACTTTAGAAATAGCATAGGGTGAAGCAGGATGGAATGAACATTCTTCATCAATTGGAAGCTGATCTTTTGATACTCTACCAAAAATTTCCGATGATGAACAGACATGAATCCAGGGGTCAATTTTTGAACATTTTCTAAGAGATTCTAAAAAGTTTTCAGTTCCCTGTATATTTGTTTCATAAGTGTTTATCGGTGACAAAAAACTGGTCTGTGGATAACTTTGAGCGGCGAGATGAAATACATAATCAGGTTTTACAGCATCGACTACATTTTGCAACGATATATAATCGCAAAGATCTCCATAATGGAAAAAAACTCTTTCCCCCGCATTTACCATAGGAATCAAATGTTCAATATTATCCTGAGGGCTTCTCCAACGACACATTCCATGAATATCCCAATCAGTATTATTAATTAAAAAATCTGCAAGATGTGATCCAACCATACCTGTAATTCCAGAAATTAATGCTATCTTTCTATTACTACTCAAAATTCACTTATTTTTACAATTAATACCATTCTATTGATTTGAAGACTTCTAGGTCTCTTTGATTATCAAACTCAAACCATTTATCTTTTATCGGTTCGGCTGTAATAGACATACCATTATTAATCAACTCCTGAAGTAGAGTGGTAATATCTAATCTATCTAATTTACTTTTTTCAATACTAAATAAATATTCTTCAATTTCTTTCCATATTTTTGGGCTGAATTTTATAATCCCCATATATTGACCTTCTATGGTATCAATGTTTGCAGTTTTCCCTCCTATTTCTAATATTTTATCTCCATCCAATTTAAACGTTTCAGCATCCAATAAAGGGTTACTGAAACGTAGCTTCCAGATATTTATCCATTTGGGATCATATGCAACAACAATTTCAGCAGTTTTGTTACAAATTGTTCTTATAGCATTTGCTGAAAAAATTATATCTGAATAAGTTACTATGCAGTCAAAAGACCTTAGCCATTCCCTCGCAGATAAAAGAGAAACTACCATGTTTGTTTCCTTCCACCTCAAGTTATCAAAGTAGTGCAAATCAAAATTAAAACTTTCAGCCAAATATCCCCTTACTATGGATAAATCTTGTATTCCGGCTTCATGCAATGAATCCATTTGCCATTGTATGAGCGCTCTTCCTTTTACCTTTGTTCTACACTTTGGTTGGTTTTTAGTAAATGATCCCATTCGACGACCGCGACCTGCTGCTAAAATTATTCCCTTCATATAGTGTACAAAATAATGAATATTTAATAGGCTTAAAATTTAACCACAAAAAAAAATTTTTATTAATTTTGTATCTGAAGTTTTGAATGGGTTTTCACGCTCTGGATGCCACATTTGACAAAAAATTCTATATGAACTATGAATAAATGCTTCTATGGACTCATCTTTTGAGATTGCCACATTAATTAGTTGATCGCTTAATATATCAATTCCATAATTATGATATGAATTAACTAAATTAGATTTCTTTAAATACTTTGTACCCCAAAATATTTTATTGGACATAATATTATGATAACTACCAACATGACCTACTACTTTTTTCAACGTTGATCCAAAATATTCTGCAATAAATTGCATTCCTCTGCAAACACCATATACTGGTATAGAATTTTTTATAGCATAATCTAAAATTATCTTTTCTTTATAATCTCTTATTTTTGAAATATAATTGTTTTCAATAGATGATAAATCATCACCGCCTGAAAAAATAATGCCATTAACCTTAAATTTATTTAAATAATTAGGATATTGAATACCGGTTGGAATAATAATCGGATAAAATTCTAGCTGATGTAATAAATTAATCCAACGTATATCTAGCACATCTTTAATTTCTTTAGTCTTTTCATCTTTTATAATACGGCTTGTAATAGCAATAATTTTCAAGTTAGTATCTCTTCTTTTTTCATAGCTAATAATATATTTGAAATTATTTCATCAAATGAATTTTCATTTCCATTATTATTTATCGTTATCAATGGATATTTTGGTTCATGAAATGGAATATCTTCACCTACAACATTATTAATTTTTTTTCTATTATATTGCTTGTAAATATCTTTTTTATCTCTATTAAGTAAGGTAGATCTATTAACCTTGATATATATTTCAAAGTAATCTTTGATATTATTTCTATTCCATTCTCTTAAATCTGGAGCGTTTGAAAGTGCTGCACAAATAATAGAGATACCTTGGTCTGATAATAACTTACATAAATTGCTTCTTCGTTTTTCAGAAATATGTCTTTCTTCAATAGAGTACCCTAAGTCCCAGCTTATTGCATCTCTGAATTGATCACCATCTAAATAAATCAGATTTGAAATTTCCTTTTTTAGAATAGTATATAATCTATTACCAATCGCAGATTTTCCTGCTCCTGATTTTCCAATAAACCAAATTACCATTAGATATGTTTTAAAGATTTGTTATCAATTTATTATTACAATCTAAATTAATTAATCTAGAATCTTTCAATTGTTTATAAAGCACTTGTCCACAACCAATTGCAGCAGGAATCCCAAATTCAGCACATCTAATCGCCATATGTGAACCCACACCTCCATACATTGTAACCAGACCAGAAATATTTTTTGAAAAAATCCAATCAAAACCTGGATCAGCCTTTTCTATTAAAACAATTTTATTATTAATTTGATCAAACTCATTTGATCCAAGATCTTCTAGGTTAATTAATTCTGATGTAATTTTTTTGCTAGTTATGAAATTTGGAGATGAAGAACGTAGTATAACACATTCTAAATCTATTTTATCAAAAATTATTGAAGGTAGATTTATATAATTTGATATGTTTTCTTTAAGTATTTGTCCTTCAATTTGTGCAGACCATAATTCACGAATTTCAAACAAAGTCGTAGATTTTGATATCCCTTTTAAACTTTCAACCGTAAGAAATGATAATTTTTCCCTACAAAACCCTATTTCTTGTCCAACCTCTGCTAACCATTCAATTGCTAAACTTAAATTTTTTGTAAATTCAAACTTAAACTCCTCCCTTAATTGAGTAGTCTTTTCTATATAATCCAGCAAATTCCTTGCAGAGATTTTTATTTCAAATTGATTTAAATATTTGTCAATTTTTTTTTCTATATGTTTTGTATTTAATTTTTTCTCATCATATTTATTTATTTTTTGCTTTATAAAATTTTCAGTTTTTATATTAAGGTATCTTGGCTCTTTATTATAAGGTAGATGATTTATGTTATATGTCCCAGGTCTTAAATGACCATATACTTTATTAAAACCTTTAATACTTATTTCATTATTGGACACCTTTTGAAAATCATCATTTAATCTTGACGCAACAGTCTCAATAGAATATAAAAAAGAATCAATCTCTTCTTTTTGAACTATACCACAAGTAATAAGACTTTTTAAATATTGATTCCCAATAAATGCTAATCTAGCCATCCTAGAGAACTGAGATGACCCAAGTTCTTTTACATCATCTAGTAAATCTATAATCATTGAAATTCTATGATGCAGATTAGAGCTGTTATAGCGATCAATTTTTACTATCCTTTTTTTATTTAACTTATCTAAGGCTTTTAAATCATTATTTTTTATTTTATCAAAAGAGTTAAATATATTTTGAGTTTGGCTAATTAAGCTATTTCTGAAACCATTATATGAGTCTTTTCCTAATATTTTCTTGATTTTTTTTAGACTAATATCTGTTGTTGGTAAGAAACAATTCAGGGAAACTTTAAATTCAATCTTATCGTGTAATTCAGGATTTTTCCTTATTTCATCAATATAGTATTTCAAAAGTAATTTTTCCGTTTCTTCATCAACTTCTTTTGGCATTAATGCCTTAAAAGCAGTCTCTAATTCAATATATGGCTTATTTAATATTCTAACCATAATTGATCTTGAAACATCTTTATATCCCAATGGTAAAAGTCCTTTATTCCACTCTTCATTTAACAAAATGTAATGATATAATGAATAAGAAAGATTATCTGCTCTGGAACCAATTATTTCAGCTGGATTCCAAAAGCTCATATCACTTAAAGTATACGATTTATTAAATACTGATGCTTTGGATAAATCCTTATACTTTGACATAATTTCTCTTAATAAACCATAAACTTTATTATCCGGGCAATCAATAAAACGATTCACAGCAGCTAAAGGACGAACCTGAAATATCACAATTTCATTATTATTTTTTATAGCAAATTCAATATCTAAAGCTAAATCATCTAGAAGGTCCTCTATTTCATTTACAGCTTTTATCAAATTCTTCCAAGGTTTTGGTAAACGTTTATTATTTATGTTTTTTATAATTCGAATATTATTATTTACTAACCCAGATGTAACAGTATCAGTTCGTTTTCCTAAGTCATAATTAATTACATAATATGGTGCTTTTTTTTCTATGTCTCGAGTTAATAAAACACCACTAATTTTAATATCCTTAGTTTGAGATTGAATTAAAATTTGTTGATTTTTTTCAGTATCACCCTTATTTATATAGCTATCAATAACTTTATTTATAGCTGATTTAATTGATTCGACGCAATTTGAGTCTACATTTAATTCACTATGAAATAAGCCTGCATTTGAATATTTTAGAGAATCTTCAAGTGATGAAGAAGAACGAACAATAATTTCACCAGAAAATTTGTTTTTTATCTCCATTATAATATTAGAAGAAAATCTTTCCCAATTTGATGATGTAAATACAAATAATTCTTCAATTTTTGAAAGAGTTAATAATGGCTCTAATGATTCTAAAACTTTTGCCTTCGTAGCATTATTTATAGAAAAATAAGAAATGTTTCCAATAAGATATGATTCTATATCAAATTCACTTTTATTATTTGATTTGCTTAATTCATCTTTAATAAAACTTCTTGTTAATCGAGGATAAAATTCAGGTTTAATGATCCTACCATTAATTGATCGAACAAAATTTGAACCTGGCATGTTTTTCCATTCTTGATGACCTTCAAATAATATTATTTCAGCATTTGGGTATCGGTGGTGGATTAATTTTAAGTTTTCAGTGGGGTCAATTGAGGATTGTTTGATTATTTCATCCACACAAACAAGGGAATTTAAAATGGGAAATCTTTCATGATAAGTCATGATAATATTTCCATTCCATTGGATACATACCTCATCCGTTAATAATCCACAAATATGGTATTCAGAATATTCTTTTGCTTGTTGCAAAAGCTTTAAGTGGCCATAATGAAATACATCTATGGCAACGTAAGTAAATGAAATTTTCTTTATTATATTAAATCCGTTCTTTGGGCAGTCCAGCATGTATTTAGATATGGAACTTTAAGTATATCTAACTTATCTATTTTAGTATTGATTTTTTTTAATATTTTATTAAATCTATCTTCACCAGCTTGAACTCTAATATCATTCACAGATTTCCAAATTTTCATATACCTTTCATGAGACATATTCTCATTATACCTGAATTCTAAATAAATAACATCTTTAAAATATCCACCCTTTTTTAAAATATTAGCCCAGTCTTCAGTCTGAGTTCTATTTCCTGAAGATTTTCGCTTTAAATTGGGAATTTCATCATATATAATTTGTTCTATTTCAACATGTAATTGTGAATCTTGAATATTTCTTGGGTTCCATATAATCGTAAGATAACCATTCGGTTTCAATATTCTATGAAATTCTGGCAAAGAGAGATCATGATTAGTCCAATGGAAAGATGATGCCATAAATATCCAATCAAATTGTCCAGAATTCAACCCAGTATTTTCAGCTGTACCCTTAAACCATTTTATATTAAAATCTTTTGTATAATTTATTCCTTCGGATCTCATTGCATCATTAGGCTCTACAGCAAAAACATTATAACCCATCTCTCCAAGCATTTTTGTCAATTTACCAGTTCCAGCACCAATATCAGCTATGCGGCAAGAACTATTTCTTTCGGGGTTTATAGATCTTGAAAGAAATTTTAAGAGTTTATAATTGTATGCAGGTCTGTTATTATACATTTTTGCCAAATTTGTATAATCACCATATAACATATTGAATCCTTATATTTTTTATATTTTATTTTTCCAATAAATAATTGCAATAAAAATGTTGTCGCCGATACTAAACTGTAATTGGTTTCACTATAGAATTAATTTCTATCCTATTAACAAACCACCCTTTATAAAGCCACCACCGGATCACCAAATAATCTCGCATTAATAATATTAAAGCTAGTGGTATAATAAATACTGTACTTAATAAAATTAGTATTATCATAAAACACCGTTTCGTGATTATGTATAATGTCAAAATATAGGAGAAAAGAAAGATCTGACTATTTCTCCTAAAAAAATTTTTCAATTGCAATAAGAATGACAACTTAAACTGATAAAGGAGTATATGCTTTATTCTATTTTTTAATTGGGAATATCTATTCCTAAATAATTTAATTAAAGGTCTTATAATTGTAAAATTTATTCTTGAGGGTATAACCTTAAACTCTGATTTGAAGGGTAAAACTAAACTAAAAAAAATTAAAAAACGCATTGTTAAATATTCAGCAAACCAATGTGTTTTATAATTCCATATAACATGTTTTTTGTATAATAAAGCATGTAACCTTATTCTATCAAATTTATTTATAATGGTTTTATATTTTTGCTTTATTATTCTATTTCCAAATCCTGATAACCTTTTTGATTCTGGTCTATTCCACCATTTTTTGCCATCAAAGGTGCTTTTCAAAAGGCAGTCATCCCACTCAATTTCAAGCCATTTAACTAGTTTAAACATAGTAACCTTAGGTTTAGTATGTAAATCTTCCAACTTAACTGCTTTTGATTGATTAGTGTAATTATTAAAATAAGGTCTATCTCCGTAGACATAGAAACTTTTTCCAACATGTTGGCAATAATTATCCAAGATTTGCGAAAAAGCGCATTCCACCGGATTTAATGGTGCTTTATATTTAATAACATGGTTTATTAATGAACCTATACATTGTACAGATTCTCTAATTGTATAAACAAATTGCACATCTTTGAAATCATCAACTAAATGCTGTGCATAATGTTTTGGTAAACTATGGATTGGAAAACTAATAATAACAGGATACTTAAAATCCTTTTTGATTGCATGGGCATAAGCAAGATAGACAGCAATGAAAAATTGTTTTCGATCAATAATGGATACATTTAAAAAAAAATCTTCTAATTTATTTCTAAAAATTTTTTCTGAAATAAATATTTTTTCATTCATTGAATCTCCCATTTGATCCAGACCCCATCCATGTGCAGATGCAAGACTTGAATCAAACCAATAACTATGCTTTCCAATAAAACTTGATATTACATTATTTTTTTTATTATTATCATTTAGATTATCCCAAAATTCAAAATAGTCTCGGATATATAATGCTGGAATAGATAATATATTGGGGTGGTAATCTAATAGGCTTTGTAAAAATAAAGACCCACTAGGTCCATAATTCTGAATTGCAACTACTGAGATATTATATCCATTAATATTATTGCTGTTAATTTTTATGAACTCATTCATTAATAATATTTTTTGTATTCCAATCAAATTTTGGTCTAATGATACCCACAGTTTTATAAAATTTTGATCCTTTATTTTCAGAGTCTTCAATAACATTAAATTTTAATATGTTGTCTTTTGAAACGATGCTATCATAAGAAGATTGACCATTTATCTGTAAATTAATGGAGTGTTCACCATGGTTCAGTAAATTGCCTGGAATTATGCAACAAGTTTGGAATAACCCGACTGGATAGACTTTACCATACCATGGATCAGGTTTAATTGTTGATTCAGAATTATTTGAAGGAGTACAAATTGGATAACCAATAGAGTTTAATAACCAAAACCCAACCCATCTTTTTCCAGGAGTTTGATTCCAATATTCAATTTGAATTTCTATATCTTTAGAACAACTTGGATTTGAAGTAACCATTCCTTCAGAAAGAATACGTACAGCTTTTAATTTCAGACGATCATCTCCAGGTGCTGTTTCTTTTTGATCATATACTATTTCACATTGGGGCTTATCCAAAGAATTTGATAAATAAAAATTTATTGCATCTTTTGGTTTACCATAATAATCAATCTTACCTTCATGGATTACTATTACTTTTTCACATAGAGTTTCAATAGCACTCATATTATGACTAACAAAAATTACAGTTCTTGAAGTTTGTCGAAGATTTTTTAATTTACCTAAACATTTCTTTTGAAAATCAGCATCACCAACAGCAAGAATTTCATCAACCATTAAGATTTCAGGTTCAAGATGTGCAGCAATTGCAAACCCTAACCGAACATGCATACCACTTGAATAACGTTTAACAGGAGTTTCAATATATTTTGAGATTCCAGAAAAATCGATAATCTCATTTATTTTAATATCAATTTCTTTTTTTTTCATACCATAAATTGAACCATTTAGATAAATATTTTCTCGACCAGTCAATTCTGGATGAAACCCGGTACCTACCTCCAGAAGCGATGCAACTCTTCCTCTTATTTTTACAAGACCTGATGTTGGTGAGGTGATTTTAGAAAGTATTTTTAATAAGGTTGATTTACCGGCACCATTCTTTCCAATAATTCCTAATCTTTCACCCTGTTTTATCTCAAGATTTATATTTTTCAGAGCAAGAATCCTATCAATGTTTTTAATATTATTAAAACCAATAATTGAATTTGGATCATTTTTACCAATGATCCTTGACCACCAAGTTATTAGATCTTCTCTTAAGGTTCTGTGATTTATCGATCCTAATCTATATTCTTTATATAGATTCTCAATTTTAATTACCGACATATCCAATTAAATAGTATCTATAAATGTTTTTTCCACTTGATTAAATATTAGGAGACCAATTGCAACCAAAATGGTAGTTGTAATCATTCCATTAATAATATAAATAAAATCTAAAGAGCTATATCCAAAAATAAGCTGCCGTGCTGTTTCTATAATACCTACCATAGGATTAAAACTCATAATATAATGCCATTTTTCAGGTATAACAGATAATGGATAAACAACAGGGCTTATATACATCCAAAATCGTGCTATAAATTCATATACAAAATTTAGATCCCTATATTGTGTTGTGAAAGATGACATAAGCAGACCTGTTCCTAAACCAAGTAAACTACACTGAAATAATAAAATGGGAATTAAAATAATCCCATAGGAAGGTTTGATTTGGGAACCTTTAGTAAAAAAATATATATAGAATATTATAAATATAACAAATTGTATAGTTAGCTTAAATAAAGCGCTAATATTCTGCGAAACAGGGACACATAAACGAGGGAAGTAAACTTTAGAAAACAAATGAGCATTTGATTGAAAAACAGATTTCCCAGCCCCTAGGCAATTAACAAAGTAAGTCCAAAATAGATTACCCGAAAAATAAAAAAGGAATTGTGGAACACCATCAGTAGACAGTTTAGCTATTTTTCCAAAAATAAGCATATTTATCATTGTACCTATAATGGGTGTTAACATAAAATAAAGAGGACCTAAAACAGTTTGCTTATACTGTGAAACAACATCTCTTCTGATTAATAATTTAATCAAATCACGATAACTCCATACACCTTTAAGATCTAAATTAAACCACCCTCTATTTGGAGTAATAATTTGATCCCATTTTACAGATTCCATAATTAATTAAACTCAGTTATAAATCTATGATTTTCAGAATGATACAATTTCAATTCAAATTTAGTGGCATCAAAGATTAATCCTTGTTTTATCACTCAATATAGCCCAGTTTTTTAATCTCAATAAATATCTCTTCAACCAGTATTTCTGGAGGAATATCACTAGAGGTTACTACTATTTCCGCATCTTTTGGTCTTTCATAAGGATCAGATATGCCGGTAAATTCTTTAATTTTACCTTTTCTGGCAAGTTCATATAAACCTTTCGCATCTCTTTCTTCACATTTTTCTAGTGGTGTATTAACATAAACCTCAATATATCCTCCAACT
>CAZPHE010000005.1:0-51006 GCA_964586315.1 uncultured bacterium
ATCATCATTCTGGTGCAACCACCATCCGTCAGGATGAGTATCGTGTACTTTATTATCTAACCAGTCCATGGTTCTATTAACCTGTGTCTGGATGTAAATGGACTCTAGTTCAAAACCAAGATCTGTTGCATGAATATTGTCTGCTTCTGAGACACCATTATTATCCATCTGATATTGGGTTGAATCGTCCATCCATCTGCTTTGATTTTCAAATTGTGATTGTGGTCCACCAATCATAGTATCACAGTAGGTAGTTACAACACCAGCGGTGTCAGTAACATCCCAGCACCATGGTTCCATAGCAAACATAGTTGTGAGCTCTTCTGTATCAAAGAATGCATTGTTGTTGTAGTGAATGTTTCTATTATTATTATCCCAGCACCAGCCTCTTGCAAGTAATGTGCTATCTGTACATTCACCTTGACTTAGAGTTGCCATTTTACCATGACCACCAGCCCAGTTCAGTGATGGACCTTGTCCATGTGAATTATGGGTTTGACCAGTAGAAACAGTATTGACAAAAAGGTTATTCGTAAAGCGGGTATTGTTACCATGTCGATAGAATTTGACCCAGTCAGTGATGTTCACAAATGTATTGTGATCGATAACGATAGGATTATATCCAGGGATAACACCATTATCATAGATTACCATGACCTGACCGTGACATCCTTCTACAGTGTTATTCTGAACCTTAAGCTCTTTCCAAGTACCGGTCCAGCCGCCGCCGCCGCCCCAGACGAAGCCACCCCACCACATACCGCCACCGTATACAGTGAATTGTACAGCGGTGTTATTGGTAAGATGCAAGCGTTGAGCTGTGCCAAAATTAAAATAACTGATTATTTGGTGATGGACGGAAGTTACATGATCAACAACTACAGTATTATTTTCACCATAGGTTGATAGGACACCGAAGAGTGATCCTGTTTGACCTGCTGCTACACCATTAAATAAGATGTTTCTAATGGCATATGTTTGAGTATGTCCATGTGTTTTAACATGGTTCTGTGGCCAACCTGTAAATTGTAGGTTACCATCATCACCTGCAATTGGTTGCACCGTTGCTGGATGTTCACCATCTGCATACTCGGCACCAACGAGTTCACAACTACTAGTTAGGTTTACTTCCGTAAGTTGTAAATAAACTTTATTAGCCTGCAACACATAAATGTCGTGTGCTTGCTCACCAGTTGATGTTGTGTCACCATGTATAAATGATTCCATTTCTCCAGGGGTACCAGTCCAAGGGACTTCTACCGATGTCTGAGCCATAAGAACCATAGGAATAAGGGCACATATCGTTAGAACCCGATTTGTTAGCGATTTTCTCATGTATTTCGCTCCTCTATTTTCTTGTTATTAGAAATATTCTCAGATGTGAGCTTTTACCCAAAATTAGTATCTCACATATAAGGGGCTTAAATTTTAACATAATTACACTAGTCCCTACAACAATTATTTATAAAACAAAATATGAAGCTGATTAACGGGTGAAATTGAAGGAAGATATTCTGAATACAGGCAATATAATCCAAAACCTTAATAAAAACTGGGAATATAAGATGGAGGGGGATCAAGATTGGAAGGCTGCTACAGTGCCAGGTTGTGTGCATCAGGATCTATTTAATAATGGAAAAATCCCTGATCCTTTTTTTGGTACAAATGAAAAAGATCTTCAGTGGATAATGAATAATGATTGGGTCTATAGATTATCGTTTAAACCCATACAGAAAATAAATAATAAAAAATGTAAGATATTGCGCTTTCATGGAATAGATACTTATGCAGATATTTTTTTGAATAATAAAAAGATTATTTCCGCAAATAATATGTTTCACCCTTGGGAAATTGATATCAGTGAAATTTTACTTCCAGATCAAAATGAAATAATAGTTCATTTTCGCTCACCAATTAAAAAAGTTTTGCCTGTTTTAGAAAATATGAGTTATAGGCTTCCTGCTGATAATGATCAGGCTGGAGACACTAGTCCATTTACCCGAAAAGCACCCTATCATTATGGATGGGATTGGGGACCTTGCTTTGTTACATCTGGACTTTGGAAAAACGTCGAATTGTTTGGATGGGATCATTGGTACATAAATAAAGTTAATATGGTTAATGAAAAGTGCACAGATAAGATTGCTGAATTAACCCTAGAAGGTGAAATAATTTCTGATACAAAAGTTGATCTTGATCTTAGAGTTTTTAATCAAAAATCTGGAACTAATGAAGAAAGGACCATTAGTTTGATTCCGGGTAAAAATATTTTTCAACATAACTTTTCTATAAAAGATCCTGAGCGTTGGTGGCCTTCAGGGCAAGGTGATCAACCATTATATACCTTTAATTTATCCATTCAATCTAGTCGTCAAGAAGAATATCAAAAGATACGGATTGGATTACGAGAAATAAAAATACTAAGAAATAAAGATCAGTCAGGAGAATCTTTTGAAATTCAGGTTAATGGTAGATCAATATTTGCAAAGGGAGCAAACTGGATTCCTGCAGATTCCTTTGTAACTCGTTTGGATCGATCCAGTTATAAAAAATTACTTATTAGTGCCGTAAATGCAAATATGAATACTCTACGTGTATGGGGAGGGGGTATCTATGAGCCGGACTGTTTCTACGAATTATGTGATGAATTAGGTATCCTCATTTGGCAGGATTTTATGTTTGCATGTTCTATGTATCCTGCTGATATTAAGTTTTTAGATTCTGTAGAGAGAGAGGCAAGGTATCAAGTTAATAGACTAAAAAGCCATCCCTGTATTGCTCTTTGGTGTGGTAATAATGAAATAGCATCTGGTTGGCTGAGTTGGGGATGGAAGGAGGAGCTTCCAAACTCTGTTTGGAAAGACTATAAAAGTCTCTTTCATAGATTATTACCCGACATTTGCAGTGAGCTGGATCCGTACAGGCTCTACTGGCCGAGCAGTCCCGGACATAGTATTTCCTTGCCAGAATCTGACCAAATCTATGGAATGGGAGATAATCACTACTGGGGAGTCTGGCATGGAGGAGATAATTTTGAAGCCTTTGAAGAAAATATAGGAAGGTTTATGTCAGAGTATGGTATGCAATCCTTCCCAGATTTAAAAACAATTGAATCCTTTGCAGAAGAAAGTGATTTAACACTCGAATCTGATGTTATAGTTTCAAGGCAAAAAGCTTCACTTGGGACTGGAAACTTGATCAAGTATATAGAGAAATATTTTTCATTGCCTACCAGTTTTAATTCTATTGCTGCATTGAGTCAAATCCTACAAGCACAGGCCATAAAAAAAGCAGTAGAGACTCATCGCAGAAATATGCCGTTTTGCATGGGTACTTTGTATTGGCAACTAAATGATTGTTGGCCTGCAATAAGTTGGTCTAGTATTGATTATTTTGGCAATTGGAAAGCACTTCATTATCTTGCGAAACGGTTTTTTAATCCCATTCTTATCTCAATCTATGAAAAAAATGAGAATATTGAAGTCTATGTTATTAATGATCAAGATAGATCTATTGAAGCTGAGCTGTTATTATTACTCTATAATTTTGATAATAGAATTCTTAATAAAAAATTAATCAAATTAAAATTAAAACCACTATGTTCTGAATGTGTTCTCATCCTTAATAAAGAAGAGTATTTAAAGAAGGCAAAATTGTCAGATATATTTTTATATGCTTCATTAGATGGCGATTTAATGACATTGAGCCAAAATAATTTTTATTTTTTAGAGCCTAAACATTTAAAACTGCCTAAACCAAAATTTGATTGTATCGTGAGTCGTCAATCTAATAGCATTTACAATCTATCGATTAAGGCACGCTCTTTTTTATATCAATTACATTTTCTTTGTATAAATGTAGAAGGGATTTTTAGTGATAATTATTTTGATATGTTATCAGGCGAAGAAATAAATATTGAATTTGGCCAGTCTAGAAGTATAAATACAGAAGACCAAGAACTCTTATTTGAAATAAAAACCTTATATGATTTAACCCATGATACTCATCCACTAAAAATTAAACTAACATAGGGAGAACAAAGTGACTTTTGTAAATAAATTAAGAAGGGCTTCGGCTCAAGATCCGAATTTAGACTGGGCGAATCTTTCTTATTATTGGGATAAGAATGAGCAACTCAATCTTCAATCAAATTTGGATTATAAAATTGTATTTATGGGAGATTCAATAACAGAAGAATGGGGTAATCTGTACCCGGAATTCTTTAAATCTCCCAAGTATCTTAATAGAGGTATTGGTGGGCAAACCACTCCTCAAATGTTGATTCGTTTTAAGCAAGATGTGATCGCACTCAAACCTGATATTACTGTTATCCTTGCAGGTACAAATGATATTGCAGGTAATACAGGACCATCTACAACTGAAATGATTACCAATAATATTTTTTCAATGGGAGAGCTTGCATCTCAATATAAAATAAAAACGGTTATATCATCTATTCTGCCGGTATTTGAATATTCCTGGGCTCAACAAGTCAAAAATGTCCCAGATACCATAAATGAAATCAACAATGTTTTAAAAAAATATGCTAAGAATCATAATTTATTTTATATTGATTATTTTTCATCTATGGTTGATGAACAAGGAGGTTTGAAATTAGAATATACATATGATGGAGTTCATCCAAATAAAATGGGCTATGAAGTAATGTCTAGCATTGCAAATAAAACCCTACTAAAAATTATTGATTAATCAACTATATGCTTTAATCTAAACTAAGTTTGAGTTAACTATTTATACTTTAACCACAAATAAAAAATTAAGAGTTGTTACCTTATGTATCCTTTATTTTGCACAAGGTTTTCCATGGGGTTTTATGACAACGGCTCTTATTTCTTTTTTGGCATCTAAGGGTCTAACAATGGTTGAATCTGGTCAACTTACTGCAATGGCCTATTTACCCTGGACATTTAAACTATTTTGGGGCCCAATTATTGATTCAATAACATATCGCCTAATGGGCAGGCGCAGACCTTGGATATTATTGGCTCAGTTTGGTATGGCTATTACTCTTATTACAATGGCTTGGATGGGTGATATTTCTGAACAGATAGGATTGCTGGGTTGGATGTTTTTTCTTCATAATTGTTTTGCATCTCTTCAGGATGTGAGTTGTGATGCTCTGGCTGTTGATTTATTATTGCCTGATGAGCAGGGAAAAGTAAATGGTGCAATGTGGGGATCTAAGGTAATTGGGACAGGGATGGGTGCTGTTGTTATGGGTACTCTTCTAGTTGCAAAAGGTCTTGTATTTACTATTGTTTTACAGACAATAATTATGTTTGGAATTATATTCTTGCCCCTTCTTATTTTAGAGCGACCTGGAGAAATAAGATTTCCATGGAGCAAAAAAGCCAATATTAAAAGTGACATAAAAGCCAGTATTCAAAATCCTTTTAATATTTTTAAAGCATTAATTAATGCATTTTCAAAACGCCCATGTTTTTTTACGGGATTATTTATTTTACTCTCAGCTATGAATCAAGGAGTTAACAGTGCTATTTTGCCTGTTTTTTATAATTCTACATTAGGCTGGGAATCCGATACTTATTCCCAGATTATTGGTGGTCCAGGTGCAATTTTAGAATTTATTGGAGCTCTTCTTGGTGGTTTTTTAGCAGATCGTTTTGGTAGAAGAAAAGTATTCTTTTTAGGGTGGGGAAGTTTCTCGATTCTTTCAGGGGTATTCGGAGCCTTGGTTTTAATGACTAATCAATTGCCTTATTGGTTTCAGTTATTTTACCTAGTAGCCTATCCATGCTTGATTGCCATAGGTACTGTTGCTATGTTTTCTCTGGCTATGGCACTTTCATGGTCAAAGGCATCTGCAACTATGTTTACATCTTATATGGCGCTTTCAAATCTTTCTGTTGTTATTGGAACCAAATTGATTGGTCCATTAACTAATTCACTAAGCATAGGTCAAATTTATATTATTATGATGTTTATTTGTCTTGCTCCAGTAATTCTTCTCAAATCAATGAATCCCAAACCAATACTAATTATAAAATCAAATCATCGATAAGGATACCAAATGAATAACATTATTAAACCAATGTATTTCTATTTTTTAACTATTCCTATTTTTGGACAGGGTTTTTGGGGAAATGAATTTCCTGAACAAAAAATCCCATACAAACCACGAAATTATGTATGTTATAAAACACAGACTCCTATATTAGTCGATGGCAAATTAAATGATCAAGCATGGAAGAGTTCAAAATGGTCAGAGTCTTTTGTGGATATTGAAGGGAATTTGAAACCTGATCCATTTTATGATACAAAGGTCAAAATGCTCTGGGATGAAAACTATTTTTATTTTGGGGCTAAAATGGAAGAACCCCATGTATGGGCGACTCTTAAAGAAAGGGATACCGTCATTTTTAAAGATAATGATTTTGAAATATTTTTAGATCCAGATGGAGACACCCATAATTATTATGAACTGGAAGTCAATGCATTTGAAACGGAGTGGGATCTGATCTTGTTGAAGCCTTATCACGATGATTCAAAGGTAGTTATAGATTCGTGGGATATTCCAGGCCTCATTACCAAAGTACATGTGGATGGAACAATCAATGATCCCAGTGACCGAGATAAAGAGTGGAGTGTCGAAATAGCGATCCCATGGAATGCACTGATTCATAACTATCGGTCAAACACCCCGCCAAAAGAAGGAGAACAATGGAAAGTTAATTTTTCAAGAGTACACTGGGATGTTGATATTGTAGATGGGAAATATGTTAAAACGGATACACCTGAATTTAATTGGGTCTGGTCTCCACAAGGTCTTATTTATATGCACATGCCTGATCTATGGGGAATAGTGCAGTTTACGGAGACTCCATCTGGTGAAAAAACGGTAGAGTTTATTAAAAGTGAGATTGACTTGATCAAAAGAGCGTTAAGGAAGGTGTACTACCGCCAGAGTAATTACTATTTGCATAAAGAACGTTATACTGCTTCATTAAAAGAATTAAATCTTTTAGAAAAACCAGTGGAAGGAGTACCATGGCCTCCAGAAATTGTTTTAACTCCATCAGGTTGGGAAGCGTCAGTCAGCTTTAGGAAAAAATTGGTGATTATTCGTAAAGATGGGAAAGTCTGGGTTAACTAATTTTTTAGTATAATCAATATATAAATAAAGATTTTTCTTTGATATATCATTTAGTATATAATGGAGCTATATTTCTATTTATTCTTGGGTTAATCGAAACGTGATTTATATTGACTGGCTTATAGTATTTATCGTGCTTGCAGGTATGATAATGTCCATTAATATTTCTAAAGGGCTAATGAAAAGTGTTACAGATTTTCTTTCTGCCGGAAGAAGTGCAGGGAGATATTTATTATCTGTTTCCAGTGGTATAGCTGGGCTTGGAGCCATTTCAATTGTTATGTTTTTAGAAATGGGATATGTAGCTGGATTTAGTTTGGCATGGTGGGGTCTGAGTCAAGGGATTATTATTTTAATGCTAACTATGTCAGGGTGGGTCATCTATCGGTTTCGATCCACAAGGTGCTTAACGCTTGCTCAATTTTTTGAAAAACGATATAGCCGAAATTTCCGCATATTCACAGGAATCGTGGCATTCATAGCAGGTATTATAAATTTTGGAATATTCCCCGCAGTCGGTGCTCAGTTTTTTATTAGTTATTGCGGGTTACCAGAATCAATGATGGGTATCCCCGTCTATCCTGTGGTAATGATTATACTACTTAGTATTTCACTGTATTTTGTATACACGGGTGGTCAAATAGCAGTTATTATTGCTGATTTTTTCCAAGGGATTTTTGCTACAACTGTACTTCTTATAACTGTTTTATACCTGTTTTTTAATATTGGCTGGGATCAAGTTGCAGATTCGTTAGAACAAACCCCATTAAGACTTGCATCAGAAAAAATTGAATCATTACAGTCAGATGGTTCATTTTTAAATCTTTCAGAGTTGGAACAACAAAAGCAAATAGATGAAATTAATGAGAAATATAAAAATTCATCTAGAATCAATCCTTTTCGGACAAGTCATGTTGAAGATTTCAATTTTTGGTATTTTTTAATCGGTATCATTGGAATTATGTATAGCAGCATGAGCTGGCAAGGTAGCCAGGCATATAATTCATCTGCTAAAAGTGCTCACGAAGCAAAAATGGGATCAGTTTTAGCTGGTTTTAGAGGTTTACCACAGGGTTTATTTTTTTTATTGGTTCCAGTATTAATCTATGTTTTTATGAATCATAATGATTATCAAAGTATTGCAAATTCTGTCAATTATTCCCTTGAACAATTAGAGACAGATACACTCAGATCACAAATGCGCGGACCGATTGTTCTTTCTACAGTATTGCCGACTGGATTGTTAGGAGCATTTGCAGCGCTTATGCTTGCTGCATTTATAAGTACACATGATACATATCTTCATTCTTGGGCTACTATCCTTGTGCAAGATGTCATAATGCCATTTAGAGACAAACCATTTGATAAAGAAACACATCTTAAAGTATTAAGGATCTCAATATTTGGAGTGGCTGTTTTTATTTTCTTTTTTAGTTTATTATTTCAGCAGAATCAAAAAATTGCACTATTTTTTGCGATTACAGCAGCTATCTTTGCTGGTGGGTCAGGAGCAGTAATTATTGGTGGATTGTATTGGAAACGTGGAACAACCACTGCTGCATGGACAGCAATGATTGTAGGTGCTCTTATTAGTGTTGGTGGGGTTTTAGTTAAACAAATTTCAACAGATTGGCTTACAGATTTGACATCTCTAGGTCAAATAAAGACGATACTGAATTACATAAAGAATATAAATGGTCAGGAATATTGGGCCATTAGTATGGGGTTATCAGCACTATCTTATATTGGTGTTTCAGTTTTGAGTGAATATAAACCATTTGATATGGATAAATTATTGAATCGTGGAGAATATGCTATAGAAGGAGAAACAAAAATAATAAATAAAGATACGACTATGGGATGGAAAATATTTATGATGGGAAAAGAATTCACCAAATCTGATAAGTTAATTTATATATTAAATTATACATGGACAGGTATCTGGACACTCGTATTTATATTTGGGACGATTTATAACCTTTCAAATGAGGTAAGTAATACTTCGTGGATGACTTTTTGGAAAAATTATATTTATATACATATGGTAATTTCTATAACAATGATTGTGTGGTTTACGATAGGGGGTTTTCGTGATTTAAAAGTGATGCTCGCTAAACTGAAAATTGATTACAGAGATCATCAAGACGATGGTTGGGTTTCAAAATAGTTTCTATTTATGCATAAAAAAGAAACAGCAGTTATTCTTCAAAGAATTGAAAAATGGTATAATCATTTACCAAAACTAGTTGTTTATGATAAACAAACTTTTACCGCAGAATTTGGTTGGTCAAAAGACCCCACTCCATTTTCTGAGAGGTTAAGCTTAGAATATAAAACCATTCAGGAAGGTGACCATTGGGGTGAAAAATGGGAAAGTGCATGGTTCCATCTTAAAGGGGAAATACCAGCAAAGTGGAAAGGTGAAACTATTGTTGCGGAGTTAGATTTTTCTGGAGAAGGATTAGTTTTTAATACAAATGGTCAAGCGCTTCAAGGAATAACAAATGGATCCATATGGGATCCGAATTTTGCTAGAACAAGAGTAGTTCTAATTGATTCATGCAATGGAGATGAAAAAATTGAATTATGGGTTGAGGCAGCTGCCAACTCGTTGTTTGGTGTTTTTACGGATCCTGATCCGCAAGATGAGAGTCCAAAAAGGCATGGTTGGTTTGATGCGAAAGTTGAATCCGTAAAATTTGGTATCTTTGATACAAAATTATGGCATCTGTATTTGGATGCTAGAATTTTATTGGGTCTGGTAAAACGTTTGGATGAACAATCAATAAGGCGATCAAGAGCTATTCTCGCTTTGAATCAGTGTATTAATATTTTTGCTGATGATCAAAAAAATTCAGATAAAGCTCGTGCCTGCCTAAAAAATGAATTATCAAAACATGCATCAGCATCTGATCTGTATGTCTCCGCGATAGGACATGCACATATAGATACGGGATGGTTATGGCCAGTTAGAGAAACAATTCGAAAGTGTGCAAGAACATTTGCAACACAATTAAGTATAATTGATTCGTATCCAAAATATATTTTTGGGGCCTCTCAACCTCAACACTATCAATTTATGAAAGACCGTTATCCTGAATTATATAATCGAATAAAGAAAGCTGTTAAACAAGGGAATTGGGAATGTCAGGGAGGTATGTGGGTTGAAGCCGACTGTAACTTGATCAGTGGCGAATCAATGGTTCGGCAATTATTGCATGGTAAAAATTTTTTTAAGGATGAATTTGATGTAGAAGTAGATAACCTTTGGCTTCCTGATGTCTTTGGTTATTCAGCTGCATTGCCTCAGATACTTAAAAAAGCAGGTATTAATTATTTTCTTACTCAAAAATTATCTTGGAGTCAGTTCAATGAATTTCCTCATCATACCTTCAACTGGCGTGGGATTGATGGTACAGAAATTTTGACGCATTTCCCACCTGAGAACACCTATAATAGTGAGCTGGATACTGAGTTTTTACTTCCTGCTCATACTGGATTTAAAGAAAAGGATAAATTGGATGAATTCATCTCTCTTTTTGGTGTTGGTGATGGAGGAGGAGGACCTAAGCCAGAGAATGTTGAACTTGGTATGCGTATGGAAAACCTTGAAAATTCTCCCAGAGTAAAGTTCGATACTGCAAAAAATTTTTTTCATAGATTGGATAGATATAAGGATAATCTAGAAACTTGGGTTGGAGAACTTTACTTGGAACTTCATCGTGGCACTCTGACTACTCATGGACTTGTTAAGAAGCAAAATAGAAAGCTTGAGTGGAAACTCAGGGCAGTTGAGATGATCTATTCTTGCTTATCAATTAAAAATTACCCATCTGAAGAATTAGATACTTTATGGAAAAAATTAATGATTAACCAGTTCCATGATATTATACCAGGTTCAAGTATTAACCTGGTTTACCAAACCACGCACAAAGAATATGAAGAGATACATAAAGTCTGCGATGAATTAATTGAGAAATCATCAAATCTACTTTTCGAAAAAGATGCGGATTCTTTTATATTAATCAATACACTTTCTTACGCTTGGAAAGGGAAAGTAACTTTGCCAAAATCTTTTAATGGATATTCCGTTTTTGATAGTAATGGAGATTCTATGCCGGTACAGAAATTTGAAAATGGACAGATGCTTTTTGTTAATCTTGATCCTTTATCTTTTTCTACGTTTATTAAAGGAGATAAAGTTCAAATTGATCTTGATAAGAACAATGATCTAGTTTTAGAAAATAATTTTATACGTTATGAATTTGATAAACATGGTCAGATGATTTCTGCCTATGATAAAGAACTAGACAAGCAAGTTTTAACTCAACCTGGGAATATACTATCTCTCTATGAAGATCGACCTAATAATTGGGACGCATGGGATGTAGATTTTTTTTATAGAGATGCTTTAATTGAAACTGCAAAAATTACTAATGCAAATTCTGGTTCCCAGGGTAGTGTAGTGAAACAGTTAGATCTTAGTTTTACTATAGGTCGATCTAAAATTCATCAAAAAGTCTCACTCCAGGCTGAAACCAAAAGAATAGATTTTTCAACTAATGTAAATTGGAATGAGAAGCATAAAATGCTCCGTGTCCATTTCCCGGTTAATGTAATGGCAGAACAAGCATCCTTCGATATTCAATATGGGTATGTAAAACGAAATACTCACAGGAACACAAGTTGGGATAAGGCTAAATTTGAAGTTGGCGGTCATAAATATGCTGATCTATCAGATCATGATTATGGAGTAGCTCTGTTAAATGATTCTAAGTATGGCTATATGGTGCATAATAATCTTTTGGATTTAAACCTACTGCGTTCTCCAACTAATCCTGACCCTGATGCGGATATGGGTGCCCACTTGTTCACCTATAGTTTATTTCCTCATGAAAATGACCTTATTCGTTCGGACACAATACGTGAATCATCTTGCTTGAATCAGCAGCCGATACTTTTTGAAGGTGTGAAATCAATTGTAGATATTCCCGTAAAAATCTCTGGAGAAGGAATAGAGTTAGCGGTTCTTAAAAAAGCAGAAAAAGAGGATTGTTGGATTGTTAGAATCGTTGAAACTCATGGTAGGAACTCTAAAGGATCACTCAGTCTAAATGGATTAGTTACAGAATGTGATCTTATGGAATGGGAGAACCTTTCTGAACCAATTGAAGTAGATGGTAAGATGCCTCTTAACCTGTCACCCTTTGAAATAAAGACATACAAGATTAGGCTATAGTTTATTTGTGTGTGAAATCACATAAATGAAAATTTAAAACCATACTATTTGTGGTATGGTATAAGTTGTTTTATTTTAAGAAGGTTAAATTAAATATTTTTTTTATTTCTAATAATTCAATGGAGTGTTTTATGATACGTTATTTATTAATTAGTATACTCTTTACATTATCTTCCTTAAATGCATCTAATCCAAATACTAATAATCGAATAGATGTAAATCCAAATCAGGGTGCTTCTCATGAAATACTGAAATCAAACCCCAGCCCAGTATTACAGGAATCAAAATTGGAGAGACAGAAAAAAATTGATTCCATAAAAGAAAAAACTGCAGAACAAAAGCAAAATCTTGATTCAAAGATTAAAATAGCAAAAACATTATTTCAGAATAAAAAACAAAATAATCGATCACTTTTAAATAAATCAAGAATTGATCTTTCATCTTTCAATGTAAAAATGAAATCAAGCAATCGATATTTCAATAGAAATATTGTTAATACTCAAGAAAGTAGAGATGACACCATAGATGTTTCTTGGGGAGATGGAAGCCCCGGAATACTTGAAGCAGCAATCACCGGACCGGGAGTTTACAGACTAGAAGCAGGTAAAGTGTACTTGACAATCCACAACATACCTATAGATGAAGGTGCAGTCCATATAGTTAGCGCGTCTCCCAGTGGTGATGAACATCCTGCAACAATTCAACCACACAATGGGGAAGATGGTCTTCTAAACCATGATGCTGGATCATGGCCAAATCAGGTATTGTTTACATTAAATGGTGATGATACAGAATTAAAACTGGAAGGTTTAATACTTAATGGAGTTGAACCTCAAGTAAATAATAGTTTGTTTGGGATTGCGACTGCAAGAGGTGCAAGGCAAAAAATCATTGTTGAGGAATGCATTCTTTCAAGTTTTAAACATCTTTATTTTAGTACTTTTGGTACTCAGACTGATTTTCATATAACGAATTCCGTTGCAAAGGAATGGCTTAATGGTCCTGGTGGTATGTTTTTTGGTGGAATTGTTTGGGGTGGAGGCAGTTGGATGGGTACTATTGATACTATAGTGGTTCAGAATAATACAATAGAAGGAGTTCTCGGCGAAGCATTCGTAATTTATGAGCATGTAGATTATGGGATAGTTGATCACAATACATTTACAAATATTAATATGAATCCTATCTGGCGCTGGGGGCAGAATAACCTTCAAGTGACAAATAATTTGTTCTATAATTGTAAATCGTACGGGCAGTCAACCTACGATATTAGTGATTGGGGTGTTTGGTATCCTGGTGGGGTAGGACAGATGTCTTTAATGCAAAGAAGTGGCACTGGAGTGACTAGTGGAACTTATATGATGGATGATGGACAAATTGTAGATATGGATAACAGGAATATTAACTATTACAATAATGCCTGGCACTGGAGTGATAATTATAGAGAGTGGGTTACTATGATGGCTTCAGAGCCTTGGAGCTGGGAATACGGCTATGAAGATGACGATGGTAATTGGATTACAGAAACTCGGTGGGATACGATGCTGACTGTTGAGACAACAGCCAAATGGCTAGATGATACAACAACGGCAACAATAAATGAAGGTGTAGGGGTCACAGAGTCTAACAATATTGAAGTAGATGACTTGGAAATGAATCTAGATATGGGATATCTCGATGCTCAGCTGGAAAGGACGACTGCTTTTAGATCTAACCCAAACAATGCTGGAGAAAATACACCTGATTGGTGGACCTATCAGCCGGATGGTAATCATGCAGAAGTTGAATGGCCAATGCATTATGATGCTAGTTACGATAATTCTTCAGCTGCGGCAGCTCATTGTACCCATGGCGAGCCAGTTGGTTCCACACGGTGGATGGATCACCCAAGTCCAATATCCTTTCCTGTCGGTATTGAATATGAGTATACGTCTGTGGAAGATCTTTATGAAGATTTTGGTTACGTTCTTGCATCCCTAGGATCTGAATGTCCAGATTGTGAGGGAAACTTAGATAATATGGGTGCTAATGACTATATTACAATCGAGGACTTAGACGAATTCTTAGCTTGGGCAGAGCAATATAATTTTGGAGAATACTATTTTCAGTTTATCGATGTAGATGGCAATGAAATGTACGATACTGGAGAAATTTATGCTGTTTCTTGCGAGAGCGGTAGTGCTGGAAACTACACTGTAGCATACAGTGGGGGTGTCTATTGGATGGACTTTATAGAATTCTGGATGGCAGCATATGATTTTGAATTTTATCCTGATGATGGTGGTGGCGAAGGCTATGAAGGTGGATTCCAGTATCTAGGTGAGTGGAATGGGCACTATTATTATGTTTCAATGGAAAGTGCAACATGGTTTGATGGCTTGTATTTCACAGACACTGTCGAAGTTGGAGAAGGGATTGATGTCTATATGGGGACTGTCACATCTCAAGAAGAAAATGATTTTTTACAGACAGCTATATATGATTCTATGCCTGATATAGAGAGTGTTTGGCTGGGATTTACTGATGAATATGAAGAAGGGAACTGGCAGTGGGTTACCGGTGAGGATGTTGTTTACACAAATTGGGAGGATGGTGAACCAAATAATTTTGATGGGAATGAGCACTATGCTGAAATGACGGTTTCTGGAGGTGCATGGTATGATATGCATTACTACTATCAAATTCCATTTATAGTTGAACTAGAGTTTAATGATGAACCAGTATATTTTGTAAAAGAAGATTACGCAGATTATACTGATCCTGAAAACTGGGATGAAATTACGGGTTCAGTCGCAATCACAAGAGCAAACAATCAAGGGCTATTTAATCCATATTTTCAGGATGAATACAATGCAATTGGTCCAACAGGAACTCTATGGGCATGGATGGTTACTGAAGATGCAACCCAAGCAGATTATATGGAATGGCATGATGTGGTATCAGGGAATGCAAATAATTTACCTGGTCAAACTTTATCTTTGTGGTGTCTTGAAGAAGGCCTTTTCTTTGATATTCAATTTGAGAGTTGGACAGGCGGTAATAATGGTGGTGGATTTAGTTACTGGAGATATCCAGTAGACCCTCCTCCTGCAGGTCCAGGCTTGTTATTTGTTTGGTCTGAAATTGGTAATGATGAATCTGGAGATGGTTCTTTCGATTATCCATTTGGTACGATTGGTCATGCACTAAGTGTTATGAATGATGGTGATTTTATTATTGTTGGGCCAGGAGTTTATCAAGAAAATTTAAATGTAGAAAACTCATCTGGAATCCTAGTCGCTATTTCAGGTCCTGATTCAACTGTCATTGATGGGAATGGACTTGAAACAGTTTTCGGTATCACCAATGGGGATTGGATAGTAGCAGGTTTTACAATTACCAATGGGTATGGTGATAATCAAGGTGGAGGAGTGCGGATATGGGGTGGTAGTCTAATGATGAATAATAATCAATTTATTAATAATAGTGCTTTGACATATGGTGGGGGTCTAGTTGCATATAATGCTGATGTGATGATTGACAGTTCTCTCTTTTTGGGCAACAACTCCAATAATTATGGAGGTGGCTTGCATATTGTTAATGATGATCCCTTACAACAATATAGGTTTGTTTCTATAGAGAATACAGTATTTGCACAAAATACTGTTAGTGATGGGCAAGGAGCAGGAGCATATCTAGCCTCCTATGATGATGTGTATACGGATGTATACATGAATGCAAATGGATTTGTTCAAAACTCAGGGAACAATTATTCAGGTCTGCGTATTAATGGGAATGTAAATGCAAATATATTTGGAAATGCTTTTGTAGGGAATGAAGCACAGACATACGCAGCTGCTGGAGGGTTTTCTGGAAATAGTAGTGTCTATATGGATTATTCACTTATTGCACATAATCATGCAAATCTTGGAGGTGGAAATTCAAATTCTGGTGGTTTTTCTGTATGGAGTGGAGCCTATGGAAGTTTTAACTTCTGTACTTTTGTAGGGAATGAAGCAGAATATGGCAGTGCTTTAACTGCTGGTGGAGGTGCATATGCAGATGTGAATTACTCTATTATTTGGAATAACTTAGGTGATAATTCCCTCGCAGCAGTACAGTGGGATAATAATGGCAGCAGTCTATATGTGTATGAGAGTGTCATACAAGGTGGTGAGAATGGAGGTTTTGCAGATGAATTATCATATATTGATTATTATAATATTATTGATTCGCCACCATTTTTCTGTGATCCTCAAAATGGTGATTTTTCCATTGATGAAATGTCGCCAGCTGTCACGAGTTGGGGAGAACCAATGGGAGCGTTTGGCTTTGGATGCTCTGGTACAATTCAAGCTTCTGCCAGTATCTTAAATGTGGAAGATATCCCAGATGATCAGGGTGGAAGAGTCTATATTACTTTTGAAAAATCTTTATTTGATACGGATGGTCTAGATCGTACTGAGATGTATACCATTGAACGCTTAGATGGAGATCAATGGGTTGGGCTTAATTCTATTGGAGCTTATGGTAGTAATGAATATGTTGTTGAGGCAACCACGCTTTCTGATTCAACTAGTGAAAATGATGCCTTAACTACTTACCGTGTTATTGCAAATATGGATGAAGGGAATTTTGAGAGTGACCCCGCGTCAGGATATTCTGTTGATAATATTGCTCCAGGAATGGTGACTGGAGTAAGTGCTGAACTTTCAGATGGTGTTGTAACACTTATGTGGGATCCTTCTGATGCAAATGATTTCTCGCATTATACTATCTATCATAGTAATAATCCCGAATTTTTTCCTAGTGATGATACTATGCTTGGTACAGATTCTTCACCATCATTCCAGCATGATGTAGAAGAAATTGGTGAATATTACTATATAGTTTCTGCGGTTGATATCCATGAGAATGAAGGTGAGTATTCGGAAGTAATGAATGTAACTTTATTAACTCTAGTAGATGTTCATGGATTACCAAATAATTATGCATTGCATCAGAATTACCCGAATCCATTTAATCCTAGTACAACTCTTAGGTATGATTTACCTAAAAATAGCGATGTCTCCATTATGATTTTTGATATGATGGGTAGACAAATTTCAACGTTGTTAAATGGCAAAATGTCAGCTGGTTATCATGCCATACAATGGGATGGAACAAATTATCTGGGTTCTAGAGTAGCAGCTGGAGTTTATATATATACAATTCAGGCTGGTCAATATAGAGAACTTAGAAAAATGATTTTTTTGAAATAATTCTATCATTTTTAGCAAAAAAGGGGCTTTAATTAAAGCCCCTTTTTAGTTTTAGTAAAATTCCCTATTTTATTTAACTTCCGCGATTGCCATATATGATTCATATAACAAAATATATAATAATTCATATTCTATTCTTTAGAATACTTTTTGGGCAAGATACTACCAGGGGAGGTAATCCGTGGCGAGGAAACAATTTTCAAAAAGTATATTATGAAGAATATGAAGAAGTTAAGAAGCCAGAAAAACAAAGTGAACCTGTTGCGGTTGAATGGGGGTATTTAGATTCTCTTGCCGGGGTCTATTATTTGGATAATATACCTTATACAGGTCCTGTAATTAAACAGTTAGAAATTGGTTTACTTACTGGGGAATTTAAGGCTGGATTAAAACATGGTTTATGGCAAACGCTTAATAAAATTGGTCAACCTATCATGATTGGTCATTTTAGAAATGGTAGGAAAAATGGGAAATTTGAACAATGGTATGATGATGGTGATAAAAGGACCAGAGAATTGATTGCTACTTTTGATATGGATAAATATGTTGATGAATATAAAGAATGGTATGAAAATGGAAAGAAGTCAATTGTTGCTTTTTATATTGATGGAGAAGAAAATGGTGAATATACAGAGTGGTACTCAAATGGAAAAAAAGCGTTAAAAACGAAATTTGTTAATGGTAGCCCTGAAGGGATTTATAGAGAATGGCATCAAAATGGAAAAAAATCTTTAAAAGTTAAATATGAAAATGGTTTGGAAAATGGTATATGGATTCAATGGTATTCAAATGGTAAAAAAGAAATGAAAATTGGCTATGTGAATGGAGTTCCGAGAGGTAGGGCAAAGTTTTGGTTCCCAGATGGAACACTAAGAGGTGAAGGTATAGTTAGGAGTGAAGTGCCAGGAGGAGGCTGGATTTTAACTGACCCAGAAGGCAATAAACGAGTTTATAAATAAAAAAGCCCCTTCGAAAAAAGGAGCTTTTTTTTAGTAATTTTTTCTATTTATAAAATTTTGCCCACTTAGAATCAGGAGCGATCGTAAGAAGTTCCTTTTCATATTCTTTTGCTTTGGAGTTGTCTTCCAATTTTTTGTAAATCTGAATAACATAGTGGGTTACTTCAGGAATTTTTTCGTGTTCTGGCTTTTTTTCTTTCAGAGTATTTAAAGTATTTAAAAGTTTACCCAAGGCTTTATTCAATTCAACCGTACTTGGTCCTTTCATTGATTGTCGATAGTATAGGTGATGGAGGGCTTCATCTTCTGCTTCAGCTCCACGCACACCTGCAACAGCGGTGACTTTCTCAACTTCAAATTCTTCAGTGGTTACTTCTTCAATTTCATTCCAGACGGTATTATCCCACATAGCATCTAGATCGAGATCATCATCTTGAGCCCAAGTGCTTTGAAAGCAAACTATTAGTGGTATGATAAGTAAAAATTTCTTCATTATAGTCTTAAGTTACATAAATTTAATCAAATTTTTCAAATTTTGGTGTGTTTTCACCCATACTTTCTATAAAGTCTAATTGAGATACTAATTCAGGCTTTGCTTTCTTAACTTCATCATAATATTCCATAGCTTCTTCATATTTATACATCCTATATAAAGCGACTGCAAGATGAACTTTAAAATCCATTTCTTCTGGGTCATTCTTAATAGCCTTTTTAAAATAATCTATAGCCATAGAATAGTTACCTAAACGGGCAAAAGTTACACCGACAGTATTATCACTTCGGGCTCGTCGCTTTCTAAAATCAACTTTTTTGATATCTTCGGGTTTTACATCTTTGGGTGCTTCTTTTATTTCTACTAAACCTTTAGATGACCCTTCAGCTAACTCTGCTTCTAAATCTGCAGAAATTTTAACCTTTGGTCCTTCACCTACACTAACAATACTTGCTTTAGCTGCACCAAATACCTTGTCAAGTTTTCCTTCAAACATAGGATCAATCATTACTACTTCGTCATATTTCTGTTTTGCTAGACCTTTATTACCTAACATAAATTGGGTAATCGCAATATTCAGCATATACCCAGCATGTTCTCCCGCCTGCTGCAACGCTTCTTCATAAAATTCAATTGCCTTTGCATATTCTTCTGTTTTAGTGTAACAAACTCCCAGAGTATTAATTGCATCTGGAAACACAGGTTTCATATTAATACAAGTTTCTAGCATTTCAATTGCTTCTTTATAACGTTTGAACTCCATATATTTAACACCAGCATCATAATAATCTTCCGCAGCAATTAATCTACTGCCAACAGCATTATAAACAATCTGCTCCAACCACATCCCATATTGCTTAATATCTTCTTTTAAAAGATCATTGATACCATCAATCATAGGCATTGGCATATCAGGAGTAATATGAGATCCAGCTAAATATTTTGCGGATGCTTCTTTGACTGAAATTTCATTGACATAGTTTTCTGCTTTCATTTCATTATATTTTAGAGCACCTTGTTTCCATGCAGAGAAAAATGGTTTACCAACTAGCGTAGCTTCAATGGGTATCCAAACTTTATCATTTAGAACTACAACTTCATTTTCGTCAAGAAAATATTTTCCAACATCGTCTGGTTTTATTCCACTATCAAACATCAAGAAAATATGACCTGCACCTGGTTTGAATACATCTAAAAACATAGTTTCAATACCTAGATTGGCTAATAATGAACCATATAAAGCAGTTAAGTCATCACAATCACCTATTTTATCTCTAAGCATATCACCCGGATATTTAACTGTATCAAAAGCTGATTTATCATCGGCAATATCTAAGAATGGAGTCTCGAGATCAATATTATAAACTAAACCATGAGTCCCTAATGCATCGTAAAGAATAATACCGCGGCCTAAGTTACTGCGGCCAAAATAGTCATTTAAAACAGGAGTATAATATTGGATAAAATTTCTTGAAAATTTATCTACTACAGCATCTGCTGGAGTAACATAGCAGGCTATCATATCTGGATTACTCCAAGTTAGTTTTCCTTTCCCAAGAACATACGATGATTCCATTTTTTTCTGAGCTAATTTTTCTTCACCACCTTGTTTGTAAGTGACTTTGATTTCTGGTTGAACTAAGTTATCAAATGTTGCTTTTTTAGATGTAAGGACATCACTACTAAAAGATACACCAATATCATATTCTTCATCCGATTTTGGAGGAAGTGTTACAGTTTCCGAGTGTGGGTTATCCATCATAGTGGGAACGAACAAGGAAACATTTACAGGTAAGTCAGCATCGGAAATGTTTTTAAGTCCAACTTTTACAAATGGCTCAGATTCATAATATCTATGAAGTGACCGGAAAACAGGATTATGTGAAATTGCTGTTTTAGTAATGCTTACAACAGCGGGACTGAACTGTAATGCAATAGAAACACGGTGGGTAGGATTTAGGTAAGGGTGAGCTTCATAACCATATTCCATTATAATACTTTTAAATTTGAGAGAAATGCCTCCAGATGGTACCATTATTTTTTCTTCACCACTAATATCTTGCTGCATACCTGCACGAAAACTGACACGGCTTGCTAAAATATATTCCGCACCAAGGTGGAACCGATCTCCAAAATCTGCAGCCACAGTTAAGCCATTAATAGGCATATAGCTAATTCCCAGTTTGAATGCCTGACCAAGTATAATTTCGGATGTTTTATCTTTATAAGATACTGATGTCCCACCAAGATCATATAGACCTAACCCCAGTTTAAGGTTTTTTAAGGGTTTTATCAGAAGACCTGCATCATACCCCAGACCTGTACTTTTTCCATAAGATGCTTCATCAAGCAACATATCTCTCATAAGATATTTAAGAGTTAGACCAAATGAAAATCTTTTGTGCGGTTGGACACCCACTGCAAAATTCAATTTATTTTCTGAATAGTTCAATTCATTATCATCAAAACCAATATTTGACCAGTCAAAACCAAGTGCGACACGATCAGAAAATGGTTTCACAAAACCTAAGTATGATTGGCTAATCCCCAATGCATAAAGATCTGTGTAAGTAGATGTAAATTCCGTTCTTCTCAGACCTGGTAATCCTGCTGGATTCCATGTAATAGTATTTGCGTCATCTGCAACAGCAATAAATGCTCCGCCCATACTAAGTGGTCTTGTTCCAATAAACATTTGATCATATTGCCCAAAAGAAAAAGTAACTAAGATTAATAAAAATAAATATTTTTTCATCTATTTTGTCCACCTACAGTTGTTCTTAGAATGCCATTATCTTTCTCCAAGGTCACAATATATAGACCACTTGGGACAATATCTCCATTTGAATCCTTACCATCCCAGTTTATGACTTGGTGTCCCGTCTGAGTTGGGAACTCTGGTTTTATAATTCTTTTTAAACGTCCCGATAGATTAAATATTCTTGCAGTCACATTTTCTGATTGTTCAAGTGAATAAATAATGTTTGTTTCTGTGAATTCAAAAACGGATCCAGAAC
This sequence comes from uncultured bacterium, assembly GCA_964586315.1. Lineage (GTDB taxonomy): Bacteria > Fidelibacterota > Marinisomatia > Marinisomatales > UBA1611 > CAZEER01. Next base: position 22,084 of record CAZPHE010000005.1, read on the forward strand.
CACCTGGAGAAAATATTCTAGGTTGACATTCTATTTTTTCAATGTCAAATACGTCTGATCGAAGAGTACTGTCCATAGATACGAATGCCCCATAAGTTCCAAATGTATCAATTTGAACCTGTATGTATGAATTGCCGCTTACAGATATTTGAGATCCTCCTAATTTTAAAACAGGAAGGACACCGGAGATTGATTTGTCAACCATCCCAATAAAAGGAACCATTCCAGAATCAGGCATTGCTATCCATTCACCATTCAATTCGTCACAGGTGGATGCATTTTTACACTTGATATTAAAATACTGGTTTAATGATTCTGTGATTAAGCATGTACTATCAGGGAAATTGATTCTAAGTATACCAGGTTTATTAAGTGACTGATCAAATGGTTTAATATCATAAAGGTCTGAAATAAGATATGTTATTCCATTCTCTACTTCATATATATATGAACTTGAATCAGCGGGTACATTCTGATTGGTTATAGTAATTGAGATGTCTCCCAAAACTGCATTTTGAGGGAGAAGAATACTTAGATTTCCATCTTCACTAATGGCAGTACCACCGAATTGTGAAATAATACTCTCAGGTGTTTTAAATATTGAAGTGGGGGTCATTTTATTTTGGCGACCATCTTGTGCACCATAAACATGTACCTGAATGGCTTTACCTGAGTATGATTCAGGAAGGATTAAAATGCCGGTCCATTCATCACCATTAAAGCTTTGTTTTTCTACTAATAATGAATCATCATCCGGACCTTTATTACCTAAATCTGGATAATATGGATGAGTAACAAGAACAGTTGGTTCTTTATTTAAATCTAAATAAAAATCTTCCTTGAATTTTACTATAAGAATAATTTGTTCATTGGTAACATAGTTTGCTCGAACAGTATCTATGGAAGGTGCTGTTACATCAATATAAAAGTAATCTGTATTTGACCAATCAGATGTTGCATAGCCATAATCAATTGCCCGTACCCGCCAGTTATAATTTCCTTCTGGTAAATTTTTTAGAGTTTTTTGTGTCCTATTAAAGGTCCCAATTTCACCAATTCCGTAATGTCCAGTACTTATTGCATGGTCATTACTTTCTTCATCAGAACCAACTTGTATTTGATAACGTAACCCTAGTTCAGGTGTAGAACTTCCATTTGCATTATCTGGGTCTACAGGTGCATTCCATGTTAGAGTAACTCTATTATTATTTATATTTGAATCATCCAAAAGATAAGGAGAATTGGGCGCTTTATTTGGGTTCTCTAAACCCTCAAGATTATCATAGACCTGTGCGACTACATCTTGATTGGCTTTAAATCCAGATAGGAATAAATCCAGGTCTCCATCTGCATCGTAGTCTCCCCATTGAGAAAAACTTATTCCTACGCTATCTATAGAGAGGGTTTGATCGGCAATAAAATTACCATTTTCTTGATAATAAATTATCGTCGTAGGCATTGAACCAAGAGAACCTTCTGTACTAGAATGTCCAGTAATTAAAAGATCAAGATCACTGTCTGAATCATAATCTCCCCATGTCGCTTTTCCATAATAGACACCTTGTAAGATATGAGAGACAATAAATGTATTTATGCTATTCATGGCTATATATGTTATCAAATCGCCATTTTCATTTAATCCAGTAAGTGCAAAATCATCATATCCATCACCGTTATAATCAGCAAAAGCAATTGAACCTGCTGTTACTCCAAAAAGTTCTGAATCCCAAGCTATTCCAGGCATTAGAATGTGATTGGCATTATTTAAATAGACTCTCATTCTAATTGATTCAGTATCATCAGCGCCAATGGTAACTAAGTCTAAATTTCCATCGCGATCAAGATCGACCCATTGAACAATAGCTGGATTTATTGGTACAAGATATGTTTGGTTTGTATCCAAACGCAGAGTTCCATTATCATTATAGAAGATATCAAGATGTCGCCTATAATAGTTATCAAAACCACCTTGTACATAATCTAAGTCACCATCATTATCATAGTCTCCCCAGTGATGTCCATTGACTCCGCCATTCACCCAGTTATCCCCAATACCATCAAAATTTAAATCTTCGTGGATTTCGGACTCCAAATCAGGAAGGTATATACCATCATCCCATTTATAGAAACTTGTCATAAAACCACCAAAGAAGTTGCTAATCTGAAAACCTGTCATTGCTAGGTCTAAGTGACCATCATTAGTATAGTCAACCCAGGAAAGATGTCCACCAAAAACCGCTTCTATATTTTGGTTTAGGTCTTGTGATAATAATCCATTTGAATTTTCAAAAAGATTGGTAATACTAGTTCCTGAAAAAGTAACTCCTGTAAGTGCCAGATCTGGAATATTATCTTCATTATAATCTGCCCACCCTGCTGATGAATAATAGACTCCTGGTAGAGACTGTGTTGATGCGACTAGTCGTGGGATGAACAAAGTATCTTCCTGAGACCATTCTGAGGTGTTTCCTGAACCGTCTACAGTCTGTACAGCCCAGTAGTATGTTCCATGTGGAATCTCATTAAATTCACGGATAAGCCTCTGACCCACATTAGAAGAGTTATAAGGTACGCTTGAAGACATGAGCTGGTTTCCTCCTGATGATGTTCCAATTCGTAGATTATAGGATAAACTGATTGGATCATCAATGTCATCTGCTCCTGTACCCCATGAAAAAATTGCACGGGTACTTACTGCAAATGCGGTAAGAGCACTGGGCGGATCCGGTAGTTGGTTATTATCTGAAACTGTATTCAGGTATATATGGGAAAAAATTGTAGAATCATTACCAATTTCTGTGGTTCCATTAGCTACAAGATCAGGGATAGCATCTTGGTTCACATCAACAAAACGTGCTATTCGTGCACCTTGTATTTCTTTAATGGGAGTAAATGTTCCATCTCTATTATTCAGATAAACTCTGCCAGATAAAGAATGGACCTTACCAGCATAATTACTTACTGAATCAGCCCCAGCAATTAAAAAATCTTGAAAACCATCTAGGTTATAATCAATCGCATCTATTATCCCATGAGCCACTGCAAAATCAATTTCATTTGAGTTTAATGAGTATGTACCAAGAGGCTCATTTTCAAGAATCCAGGTTACAAGTTTATGTTCAATTTTATTCCATCCAGACATGATCAGATCTTGATCTCCATCTGCATCTAAATCAACAAAATGAGATGTTCCTGCCTTAAGTCCATTTATAGCATCTGCCGTAGTGACTTCGGTCAATCTGCCTATAGGATCATTTTGGTAGAGTCTTGTTACAGATGAGTTAGGGTTTGCTGTTTGACCAGAAATAATTAAATCTGGATCACCATCATTATCATAATCTCCCCAGGAACTACTACCCGTAAATAAGGATGGAAAAATAGTGGTCGGATCTTTTTGGAGAGTGGTGCTTTTGTTGATGAATAGTTCATTAAGAATATTATCAGCATATTCATTCACACCCATTAAAAATAAATCAGGTTTACCATCCATATTGACATCTCCCCACTGTCCATTACTGTAGCTAACGGACATGTTTTGAATCCAGGAAGATTCAGTGAAAGAACCAGAAGATGTATTAAAGAGTAGTTTTGATTTGGCTGAACCATTCACATATATGTCTATATAACCATCAAGGTTTACATCTGTAATGGTAATATTTCCAATCCCTCCAAAATACTCAGCTATTGTATCAGGATAAGTAACAAAATTTGTTTGATAACCTTGTGAGAGTGTACCATCTCCACTGCCAAGTATTACATCAATGAAAATTCCAAAACGGTTGGGATCGTAACCTGATAGGATAATATCATTAAAACCATCATTGTCGGCATCTACTATTTGAATTGAATTGGCTATTGATTGGGGTATAGATCCAGAAAGAGAGGAGTCTATTGAAAATGGATCTTGTGCAACTAAATAAGAGAGAATTAACCCGATAAAAAGACTGCGAAAAGTATATTTGTGCCACTTCATTTAGGGCTAATTATTATTTACTTGTTAGAGTCCATACACCATCCCAGTCTTCTCCTGGAGGATTATCGAGAAAATGCTCACAGCGTGGTATGTAAATTCTACTAGGATTAGTTTTTCTTCCTGGAAACATATCTTCTAAAGCATCAGATGCTTTAAAGGCTTCAATGGCTTTAGACCATTCCTGATTCTTATATAGCTCCAGTGCTTCATGATATGCGGGAAGAATTTTTTTATATAGATCGGGCTCTTGCCCAACTTCAGAAATTAATTCCCATACTTTAACCGGTTCTTCTTTCCCCATGACTCTTACATTATCTAAATCACGAACAACGACTTTATCCTTGACCGGCTGATAGGTACTATCTGCAATTTGAATATAAATCCCATATTGCTTTGCTGATGATTCTAAGCGAGCAGCGGTGTTCACATTATCACCCATCATGGTATAGTTCATTCGAGATTCTGAACCCATATTTCCTGTCACCATTTGGCCTGAGCTTATACCAATTCTGTTTTGCATATTATGGACAATTTCAGGCCAGCGATCTCCTTCATCACGCCATCCTTGACGCAATTTATCGAGATTTACCTGCATCTTAATTGCTGTCCTACACGCCCAAAGCTCATGATCATCTACTTCAATAGGTGCTCCATAAAATGCAACAATTGCATCACCAATATATTTATCAAGTGTCCCATTATTTTCCAGAAGGACATCAGTCATATCTGTTAGGTACTGGTTTAATAAAGCGACGAGTTCACTAGCTGTCAATTTTTCTGAAAAGGCAGAAAAACTTTGGATATCTGTAAAAAAGGCAGTGTGGTATCCTTCTTCACCGCCTAATGAAGGCTCTTCTCCACTTTCATACATTTGGTCAATGAGCTCTGGAGAAACATATGTACCAAAGGAATCTTTTAGGAAATTTTTATTTTTTTCTTCTTGTATATAATTGTAGACTGTAATTCCTAGGTACCCAATCGCTAGAGTGGATAGGGGACCTACCATATCAAGCCAGATATGCTGATTAGAGAATAACCAGAATGAAAGCCACCCATATGCTAAAACAACTGCACCGATAAAAAGTCCACCCATAGCTGCACTTAGCGCAGGTATGGCAAAAGCAAGTAGTAGACCAATGATTATAATTATAAGTACAATCTGAATTTTGGGAATTTCATAAATAATTTTATTATCAAGAATTGTATTAAGAGCGTTTGCATGAAGTCCAACCATAGGATATCTGGGGTCAAATGGCATTGGATTCAAATCTGATGTTCCGGTTGCAGTTAGACCATAGTATAATTTTTTTCCCACAAATTCAAATGGAACAATAAGTCGTGCATTTCCTTTTGCTTCACTTCCATAAACCAGTCTTTTTGAACTTGGGTAAAAATAAAGAGGACGTTGTTCTGCAATCATATTATTTTTATTCAAATTGGAGATAATCATAAAATTCCGTTCTAGAGTAGCAAGACTAGCTAATACTTTTTTTAAGTTTTCTTTTTTTAGGTCGGACTCTAATTGTTTATAGTTTGTAAACTGATAATTTTCTATACTATAATCAAAAATTAGTGAGCCATCTCCTAGTAATTTGTCAAGAGTTGGAGTTCCAGTTTGATTTGAATCTAAAAAGGCATTTGCGATCGTATTATTATTTTTTATTTCATTAAAAACAAAAGGAGGTGCTTTCTTGAAATCTGCTGCAGTTCCGGTGGGGTTTCCTAATATCCAATTTTCTAAAGATCCCATCATCATAACTTTCTTCACAGCTCCTACAATATCTTTTTTAGGTGCATCAATATAACCTAGTGCAGGTTTGTATGCTGCTTTTGCATTTCCATCAAAAGAAAGATTTGTCAGTTTTTTAAACTCAGCAAGAATGTAATTTTGGTACTCATATTTTTGGAAATTTTTTAAGACGTTATAAGGATAATGCATCAGATCATATTCGCCTGTTTCTTTATCTTCCCAATTTCCAGCCCAGTTAACCTGCATCTGCCCTTTAGCATTAATTGGAATAGAGATTTCTGTGCGTCCATGCTCATCGATCTCAGGTAGAGGGAATCTGAGGTATTTACCTGGTACAATTTCAACATCATCAAAAGAAACTCCATAGTGTCTAAGAGCGATTGCTAAAGAAGCTGCGGGAAAAATTTTATCTTCATATAACCCAACTAAAGGATATTTTCTTTGAAGACCATCTGGATCTGGATCTGACTGGAAAAAATATACTCCAGCAGAACTTTTTATAAGTGTATCAACGGCAGTTTCAATATCATAAAAGTCAAAAAGGGTAGAGTACTCGTTTGGATCAACAGTTCGGAATAAGTTTCTTTCTTCGAGGAGCTGGAGTCTTTTTTCCATGACTTCTGACCGTTTTTTCACTGGTTCTTTTTTCTTGCCCTGGGGTTTAAAACTTTGGGCAAAAATGATATTCCCTGCTTTTTTAGCTGCATCCGCAAGATCATTATCTGGATCAGGGAAGAGGTCTTTCACTTTTTGCATCGATAGTAAGGAGTCTGAAATATTATTCAGAACCTTATACTCCAGTTTACGTTCGCTATTTTCGATAAAATAAACATCGAAAATAAAAGAATTTAATCTGTGTTGTGCTGCAAGATGAACCATTGGAATATGTTTTTCTCTGCTCCATGGATCCCATTTTCCTTCTGTTTGCAGAGCTCTCACATCTATATCGGCAGTAGCAATATCATCACGAGTCTCCATTAGTCCTCGACTTTTAAAACGCATATCTAGAAGGCTGTGCTCAAAATTATCGTAAAGATCAAGAAATGATAGAATGCAGATTAAACCTGCAATTCCAAATGATATAAAAATATAAGGTAGGTTGTTTTTCATATTTTTTAACCTACAACATTTGGAGTAATAAAGATTAATAATTCACGTTGTTCCTTATCTATAGTAATTGACTGGAACATCCTCCCAATAAACGGAATTTCACTGAGTACTGGAACATATTTTTTATTCTCAATAGTATTTTCTGCAATCAGACCACCTATAATAACAGTGTCTCCATCGTTTACCGTCACTTGTGTACTTACTGTTCTTTTTGTTGATCGCGGATTATCAGTTTGGACTTCACCGGCTGATAAAAGTGCTTCTACCGATGCATTTACCACTAGCGTAATTCTTGATTCATCATTAATCCTTGGTGTAACAGTAAGATTAATTCCCACATCTTTTTCTGTAATCGTACGTTGGTTATTTATAACAGTTCCTCCAGTTGCGCTAGCTGTTGATTGACTCGAATTTGGACTGCTCTGTCTACTCATATTATTAACGGCCCCTTCGTAGTAGACTGTTGTAGTAATGTTACTTTGCGCTGAATGATTATCAAGAGTAGTAATCTGGGGGCTTGCTAGAACTTTTGATTCACCTCTTGCCTGCATTATTTTCCATGCCTGTCCAAATTGTAGTGGGTTTAACGTGGCAATCGTTACTTTATTGAAATTGAATGGAATAAGTGATCCAGTTGTATCATTTATGCCACCAAGGAAAAGTGGAGTATTTCTTGACCAGTTAATACCGCTTCCTCTGGTGGTATCTACACCAGATTCAATAAACTTCACTGCTATATTTACATTTGCTAGCGGTATATCTAGTTTCTCGATCATCGCCATAATTTTTGGAAAATTTTCTATAACATCCGACACAATTGCGACATTTGAAAGGCCTCCACTACTACTACTAGTTACAACAGGTGTAAATGGGGTAATATTACCTTGATCAGTAAAAACTGTTTTTAGCGGGTTACTAAGATCATTAGTACTAATATATTTTAATCTAATAATCCTTGTTTCAACTTCTCTTTCAAACTTTGATTTACTTTCATCCACTATTATTATATTTTCCTGACTGAAATAATTGTAACCACTGGGTTTGAGAATCACATCTAATGCTGCTTTGACTGACACATTCTCAAGATTAGCGGTGATGGTGTCATTTACTTCGGGGCTAACAACTATATTAAGTCCTGTAAGTTCCCCTATAAGCATCAGAACATTTTTTATATCAGAGTTTTGCATATTTATTGACATTTTTTGATTTAAATCATATGCATCTCCATATTTATCAATCGCTGATATCCCAGTATAGTTTTGACTTCCTATGGGAATAGTTGATAGGAATAAAATAAATGTGTAGGTAAAAAGTTTATGTGCCAACGTCTTTAATAATCCGTGTTTTACCTATTTTAAATGTCACCTGCTCATTCTCTATCCTCTCAATCAGTGCATCATTTATCAAGTCTCCCTCGGTAAATGTTTGCCCATTTATTGTGACAAAAGCTTTATCTCCCATGCGAACAGCTGTTTCAATTTTTAATTGATCGAGTGTATTTAACTCCACAAGTTTTTCTTGTTTTTCTGGTTTTCCTTGTTTTGAAGTTACTTCTTTTTTAAGAACAATTTTTTTGGGTTCATAAACATCAATGAATGGATTTCTTGCCCAGCCCTCAAGGTCAGAATATTCATCAGATATAGTACTAAAACTATGGTTGAATAATATTTCATTTTTATTCTCTACAGCCTTTTTTTTCTTACCACCTTTAGTTTTTGCTCCACGAGTTACTCCTGCAGTTCGAGCACGTTTTTTCTTTCTTTTAGATTGAACTTGTTCTTTTGACTTGCCTATGTCATTCCTATCTATATAATCATAGACCGCATAGATAATTGAAAAACATAATCCAGCCGTTAGTAATTTTAGTCTAGGAGCCATCTTGTTTTAGTATTAAACTACTTCAAAAATCACAGTATCTAAAATCATTTTATTTTTATCTCTAATTTCAACTTTCCATTTGCCCTTGCTTGTTTTTTCAATTTTTTTATTTGATATTGCTGGAATTTCTTTTCCAGGCGGTACACGTATTAACACCTTTGACTTTAGTTCTCCGTTGAGGTACCATATATGCCAAACATCATGATGTTTTCCAGTATAATTATTAAGTAGAACATGACAAAATATTTTCCCAACATCAGTGGTATAGCTTACGCCGATTTCAAGAGGCAAATTATTTTTTACTTTTTTACAAATTTTACTATCAATCGCTACAATACTATTTAAATCATTATAGCTTTTTATAGGAGTATCTTTTTCCTTTTGTTTAGATGTTTGAATAGAATTTTTAGTCTGATCATTTTCGGACTTTGTAGCTAATTTTATTTTGTCGTCATTTATAATTTTAGTTGTTCTTTTTTTAGGCGGAGATTCTGCTATTTGTTCTGACGTATCAACAGGCTCTGTTGCTGGTTCAAGCCACATCTCAGGTACGTTTTCAAATTCATTTAAAAAAGCAATGTCACTATCCAATATCTCATTAAGTTTTGAGTTTTCTTTATTTTTGGTGGTTTCTTTTTTTGTTGAAGATATTTCCGGTTTATTTTTTTTTATTTTTGCAGGTTTTTTTGTGTTTTTGTTTTTTGATGTTTGAAAATATGCATATGCTATAAGATTAATTGATTGTACTGTTGATGTCTCTTTCTGCTCAATTTTAACATTAGATGTTGTAAGTCTGTATTGTCCAATTTTCATTTTTTCGAGTAGCTGATTAAAATCTAAAAAAGAACCACGCAGTGTTATATCAATCGGAATTTTTTCAATTAATATTTCATTTTCAGATTCAGGTAAGAAAATATTTTTCTTTTCGATTGCTACCATTGAGGGAGAATAATTAATTATTTTTAGACTGTTATTTAAAATGATTGAATATAGATAATCAGTGACATTTTCCATCAGTCTTTTATCTGGTATCCGATCTATAATTTTTAGAAACTTATCATTAAGAATATTCCAGTCACCTTCCAATTTTCCAATTTGAGATTTCATACCATTATAGGTGTCAATTTCATCCAATATTTCTTCTTTTAATTCTTTCGATATATTGTATTCTTCAGATATATGCTGATAAAATGAGAAATACCAAATGACAATAAAAAGTATAATCCCACAAAAAATGAGGATAGATAAGTATCGTTGATCATTAATTATCTGTTTCACTAAAGAACGCATTTTAGTTGGAATGATAGGTTCTGTTCCGAGTTTTTACCACCACGCTTGATGGACTCACTCTTAACCTCGATCTCTTGAAATGCATTAGTTTCTTCAAGCATTGCAAGGAAATTATTAAAGTGGGTTTCTAAAAGAGCGGAATTTGATTCAACCTGACCTACAAGTTTTAAAATTCTTAAATCTTCATCCTCTTTATGTACTATTTTAACCAATTCTCTGCCTACTTTTTTGTATCCTTCTTTGTCCCATCCTTTTTGAAAATTAGCCTCACTAATTCGTATTTCTTTTGGGGTATAGTAACTAAGGATTCTATTCACAACTAGTATACGATCAAAGTATTGAGTATCATCACTTAATTTATCCAGCTGGTTTTCAACATTTGCTGTGTTTTTAGTTAATTGTTTGTGTTTAGTCTCAATATGCTTTAAGCTATTATTTTGTACTTGCATGGGATTAAGTAAAGTTCTTAGCTCATTTACATTGATTTTTTTATGAAAAGATAAAATAGCACAAAAAGCAATAGTAGCGGCTGCCGTTAGAATGCCACCACGATTGATCCATCTAAGCATTTCATATTGTTTTAAATTTTTTGGAAGTATGCTGGAATTCCCTAGAATATTTATACCTGCACCAATAGATCCAGTTAATAGAGCAGGGTTATATTCAAGAGAATTACTATTAAAATTTGTTGTGACTGCGAGGTTTCTAATTGGGTTCATAAATCTTGTTTTGATACCTGTGGCAAGCTGAATAAATTTATCCAAATGTGTAATATCACCTGCTGAACCACTCAGTAGAATTTCTGAATCATCAGAAATTTTCACCTCATTTCTAATATCATTTACGATTCTGTCAATTTCCTGCTTCCAGTTTTCAAAAACTGATCTAAAGATTCCATCATACTCTCCTTTATTTAATTTTTGATCAGCGATACTTAACAATGTCTCGGGAACTGAAAAAAGTTTTCTATGCTCTTCATCTTTTTTAGTCTTATACATGCCATTGTCTTTAAGAGCATCTATAAGAGATAGTAGCCCAATGTAAAGAGGGCGTATTGCCTTTAATTCAGTTTTCTCACAGCAGAGAATACTTCCGTTATTTTCTCCTATATGAATAATGAGTGTTGTTGCATTTTTTCGATCGGGATAGTTCCAAAGGAATGCGTTATAGATTGCTTGGGCTAAAGGATACCATTTTCTAATATTCCATTGATTGTGATGAAAATAGTTGCCAAATCTTTCAAGATCAATTTTAGTTCCAACACTAGCATAATAGATTTCTTTTTTCCCTTTACGGTGGGTTATTATAGCATCTTCGACAGGATAACTGATATTCTTATTTATTGAAAACTGAATGATTTGATTTTTTTCTTTTTCACTTTGATGAGGAACTTTAATGATATGAGACGATATATGATCATTATCTATCGTTAGTGCAACCGCAGACCTTTGTTTTATAGTATGGATAGCAGAATTATATAGTGTGCCAAAATCAGATAATTGGTCTATTAAATCATCTTGAATATGAGGGAAGTGGTTCATTATTTCCTCAAAATCATTGATGTAAGTAAAATCATCCTTTTCGAATAAAAATATATTATGAGACAATAGAGTTTTTATTCCATTTCTTTCTTCGATCACTACTGTTATAAAACGATAGGAGTCGATGTGTAAACCAATAAATACTTTATCGAAAGGCAACTTATTTAGGATTGAAGCTTTTATATTCTTATTATATTTACCCTGAGATGGTAAAAATTGATCCTCTATATCGGAATTCTGAGATTCGCTTGGCGGTTCGACATTTATCTGCGTGTTTAAAACCGTTTCTTTTTGAATAATGGATTCTGAGTTAGTCTTACTTTTGTGATTTTCTGTATTCTCAATTTGATTTTCAGCGGTATATTTTGAGTTTTTTTCTTCATCCTCCAGTATAGTGGATATATCGTCTCCTTTGCCAATCCAATCCTCCTCTTCCTCTTCCTCCTCATAAATTGCTTTGTTTGAAATAATACTTTTTTTCTCTATTGTAGGTTCATCCTTTTGCAAAACGTCGAGTAATTTGTTGACTGCAATTTCATTGTAACGCTTTTTCTTTTGTTTTAATAGTCCTCCTGTATCAATTTTCCCTGATATCACTCTCTGAATAATATCCTCAGTAATCTCTTCTTTCTCTTCACTAATCATCCCCAAAAGAGCCTGGTGACAGAGCTGGGTTATTTTTCTTGGATAACCCTGTGTATTTTTATGAATTTTAATTATGGCTTCATTTTTAAACCAATGTTGTGATTTTCCACCAGTAACCTGAATTCTGTGTTCAATCATTCCTTTTGTATCTTCCAATGAAATAGGACCTAATTCAAAATTAAAAGATATTCTATCTTCAAAATTTGGATATTCTTTAATGATTTTACTCATCTCAGGTTGTCCAAAAATTATCAATTGTAAGAGCTTATATTCGTCCGTCTCAAAATTTAAAAGTGTTCGGAAAACATCCAGCATTTTCCCTGGAAGGTTTTGTCCTTCATCTACAATCAATACGAGTGTCTTGTCCTGGTCAACTCCAACCCTTAGCAGATAGTTTTCTATAATATTTCTACAGTCTTGTACCGATTCAGCGGATTCATTAATGCCAAAGAGCTCAATAATGTGTTTCAGAAGGATTATTTCAGATTCAAATTTTGGATCAAGAATTAAATGAAAAGCAAAATCATCTGAGTCATCTTTGAAATTTTGAATAAGTTTTCGACTTATTGTGGTTTTTCCTACACCTATACCACCTTTGACTACCGAGAGACCCCTGCGCATTCGAAGAGCAAGCTCGAGCCCTTCTAGGCACTGACGGTGCTCGACAGCAGGGTAGAAAAGATCAACATTTGGAGAGGTTGAAAATGGATCTCCCTTTAATCCAATCGCATCAAAAAGATTCAATGGAACTCCATTGACTAGTGACTAACCAAAGACTAGGTAGGTGCGGACCATAAATGTTGAAGCCGCAATTAATATTATACCGAGCTTTATACGGTGCTCAAAAAAGAATGCATCTGTCATGTAGAGTTTATTCGCTTTCCGCTCTACCATTAAAATTAAATTTGGATTTAGAAGTAATAAACTACCAAAAATTGCAGCAGTTATTGCTAAATACAGAAAAATAATTTGTTGAAAGGGTGCTGTGGTGTATGTATACAAGAGAAAAGCAGATGCCAATAGCATAAAAAATCCTAGAGGGATTCTATTATTCATTATCGCAGCATCTGTCATGTAAAGGCGATTAGCTCTACGTTCAACCTTCAAAACAAGATCAGGCATCAAAATTAATAGTGCGCCGAAAATTGAGGAAATAACTCCTATAATCAATATGCTTAACATTGCAATTTGCATAATTGTACCTCGATACTAAATTTTCAGGTTATTTAATAGTAATTACTATTACCCCCAAATACCCTTTTGGTTTTATCTATAATTTAAAGATAATTAAATATAAAAATAACCTCTGAAACCCTAAATATATTTATTCTAAATATTAGAAAAAATTGAGTGAAGATTCTCTACAAGGAATTCTGCATTTTTCAATTCAAAAACCATTGGTGGTTTGATTTTAATAACATTTCTATCCGGACCGTCTGTACTAAGTAAAATACCTTGCTCTTTCATCTTGTTTACAACAGTTTTTGCAGTTTTCTCAAGAGGTTTTGGTGTTCTTTCATTACTAACAAGTTCAATACCAAGGAATAGACCTTCACCTCGAACATCTCCAATTATATTATGTAAACTTTTCATTCCCAGGAGAAAATTTCAGTGAAGAACCCATATTGTATGCATTGTTTTGTAAATTTTCATCATCAATAATTTTTTAAACTTCATGACCGATAGCGGCAGATACTGGGTTTCCACCAAATGAATTGAAATATTCCATGCCATTATTAAAATTTTCTGCAATCTTTTTTGTGGTTATCACAATTGAAAGTGGGTGCCCATTACCAATTGACTTACCAAGTGTGACAATATCTGGTATCACACCATGACGCTCAAACCTCCAAAAGTGCGTACCTATTCTTCCAAATCCAATCTAGACTTCATTAGCAATGCAAAGCCCGCCTGTTCTATGAACAAGGTCATAAATGCCTTGCATAAACTCAGTTAGAAAGACCAATTGGCCACCCCCATTCCATGAATGATTCTGAGATAAAAGATGGCTTATTTCCCTTTTGTTTGATTAATAAAAGAATTTTTTTACTTCTTCAAGGTATTGATTTACAGAATTTTTACCAGTGTATTTCCCACGGAATTGGTTCGGAATAGGTATCTCGGATACATAGTTAGGTGGCTTTATACCCCCAGGACCTTTATAATTTATAGGGACTTATTTCAATTAATTAAATGAGATGGTTGTGGTATGTGTCATCTAATACGATTGTGTCCTTAGAAAAATTGTTATGTCTTGATAATCTCAAGGCAAGGTCATTTGATTCGCTACCTGAATTAGTAAAAAACACACGTTAAACCCAGTAGGAAGTTTTTGTGTAAGTGCATTTGCATACTCTAAGATGGTTCTATCAATGTATCTAGTATTAGTATTGAGCTTTTTCATTTGGCTCAGAGCTGTACTAGTGATTCTCGGATGGCAATGGTCAACATATTGAATGTTATTTATAAAATCCAGATATTTTTTTCCAGTGTTATCATATAGATATTGACCTTCTCCCCTTGTAATGTGAAGAGGTTTATCATAGGATAGGCTTAGAGAAGGGTTTAAAAATTTATTCCTCAGCTTTCCAAGATTATTTTTATTTACCATTTGCAATGTAACTTTCTGTTAGGTTAGATATATCTTTCTTCTTTAAATATTCTAATAGAGTCCATGAAGAATGTTCTGAAATTGTCAAATATTGATTCTCTGGAAATATTTTCTTCCTCCATGCTGCCATTGAAACAGATATACATAGCCTAATAGACATCATATGAAATATAGATAATATTTCTTGAGCCTTGAGATGATAGATTGATCTATAACCATCTAGAAAATGTAGCATGGCAGTGATTGGCTTCTTTTTGTTCTGACCAATATATGACATGCATACCGCAGGCTCAAGAACGGTGTAAGAGTAGATCATATCTCCGAAATCAATAATCCCTTTTACTTTCCCTTTCTGATCAGTTAAAATGTTATGATCATTACCATCATTGTGAATCAATGATTTTCTCAGATATTTTCGTAATGGGAAAACATTTTTTTCATATAGAAGAAGAAAATACGTTATAGTATCTCGATTTTTTTTTGACTCTATTTGATTTAATCTCCTGTAGATTGGCTCTATATTTTGCAGATCCCACTCAAATTGCCGATGTGCACCAGGGTGATCAAATTTATCCAACACCGTACTTAAGTGGCCCATAAATTGTCCCATCATTAAATATTCATTATTGTGTAGCGTGGATTCATACATAAATCTTCCTTTGATGTACTCAAAGAGGCATACAAAAAACTTGGCTCCTTTTTTCTCTATTGAAAGAGGTGATCCGAATGGCTTTGGAACAAAATAATTAAAATCACTATTTATAATATATCTCATAGTAGAAATCTGGAGATCAATAGTTTGGAATGTTTCTTCACTATTAAAAATTTTTAATACAAACTTATCTTGGTTAGAATAAAGAAGAAAATTTTGGTCCCTGTCACTGTATAGTTCTTTGACGTCTCCTTCCAGATTATATTTCTCATTTAAAATTGCCAGAACCTCGGGTATAGTAAAAAATGGAGGCTTGTTAGTAAATAGATTTTTCATCGAAAATTTTGCTTAATTCTTTCAGTAAAATATCTAATATTGTTAAATATTGAAACACTATTAAGTATAAATTGTAAAAAAATGTTACACAATTGTAATTTTTTCATTAATTTCAGAAAAAATCGAGGTAATTAGATACCGATAGCATATTGCATTGGTAGCTAAAAAATGAAAGAGAACAAAAAACAATCTGTTTTGGTAATCGAGAATGATGTAACAGTATTAGACAGTCTTTCCAAGAAGTTTCATAGCTTAAATGTACCAGTAATAACAGCTGATGATGGTTACGATGGGTATGTTAGAGCATGTTTGGAGAATCCATCTCATATTGTTTCAGGTACGTTGTTACCAAGTATGACTGGATTTAAGTTGACCCGCTTACTAAAATATGATAAAAGATATCGCAACATTAAAATTGTGTTGCTTTCATCTAATAATCTTAAAATTGAAGATGAAGTTTTTCAATACTGTGGTGCGGATGCGATTATAAAAAAACCATTTAAATTTTCTGAGCTCATTAATAAACTAGAATTCAAACCAGAATCATGAACCTCTCGTTTGATATTTTCACCATGATCATATTGCTAATTTTTGGGTTCGCGATAGGTAGTTTTTTAAATGTAGTCATTTACAGAGTTCCAAAAAAAATGAGTATAGTATCACCACCATCGCATTGTTTCAGTTGCAAAAAAAAGATCCCATTTAATTATAATATACCAATACTTAGTTATTTCTTATTAAAAGGTAAATGCAAATTTTGTAAAAAAAGTTTTCCCAGCCGCTATGCCTTTGTTGAGATAGTCACTGGAATTCTGACTCTTATTACTTATTTTATTTTTGGTTTTAGTAAATCATTCGCCATATACCTTATATTGACATATCTTCTGGTTGCAGTCACTTTTGTTGACATTGATCATCTTATAATTCCCAATGGTTTTATCTTTTTTGGTTTTTGTGTTTTAGTAGCAGGCCATATTTTTGATATTTTACCAATAGATTGGCAATATTCTGTATCAGGGGCATTTGTTTTTGCGGGTTTTTTATTTGGTATAGGTTTAATTGGCCAATTTGTATTACGAAAAGAGAGTATTGGTTTTGGTGATGTTAAGCTTGGGCTGATACTCGGAGGATTTTTAGGAACTGAATATTCCATTTTAGCACTGTATCTCAGTTTTACACTTAGTGCCATTATTGTTTTTATTATGCTTGGATCAAAAACCATAGCAAAAAGCACAAAGATACCCTTTGGGCCATACTTGGCAGCAGGCTCTATTATAGCTCTATTTACAAAAACTCCATATGGTGGAAACTATATTTTGAATTGGTACTACACCACAATGTTTTGATATGCAAATAACTAAAAAACAGCGCCTAGGATCCATTCTTCTCCAAGCAGGGAGAATTGATGATAGCCAACTTCAGGAATCACTCCAGACTCAAAAAGAAAAGAAAGGCTATCTCGGGCAGGTGTTTTTATCGAATGGGTATATTAAAGAAAAAGAGCTCTATCAATATATCAGCCAACAGCTCAGAATACCATACTTACAGCTTGGATATTTTGAATTCGATAAATCATTGATGGAATTATTTACCGAAAGTACAATCAGAACGCAAAAAATATTACCACTCTTTAAGATAAATAAAATACTCAATATAGCTGTCTCAGATCCTCTTAATTCTGTGCCTATAAATGCTGTCCGAGACATCACAGGTCTTAGGATTGAACCAGTTATTGCTTCTGAGACGGAAATTGAAAACGCGATTGATATGCATTATGGTATTTCGAGTTTCATTGATATTGACTCTGATACTAAAGATTCAGCTAATATTGCTGATTTTTTCGATGAGACTCGGATCGTAGAACTTGTAGATAGCATTATATCTCAAAGCCAAAAATATGAATGTTCAGATATTCATATTGAAGCTCGTGAAAATAATGTAAGAGTTAGGTTCAGGATAGATGGTCGTTTACAAGATTTTCAGACCCTTCCCAGTGACATCCATACAGCACTGGTATCGAGATTGAAAATTATGGCTAATATGGATATTGCGGAGACTCGGAGACCCCAAGATGGAAGGATTTTATTTAATTCTCAATTAGGCAGGCTAGATCTTCGTATATCAACCTACCCTACTCTATATGGAGAGAAAACAGTTCTACGTCTATTAAATATCTCTGATGCTTTACACTCATTCTCTGGGTTAGGATTTGAGCCCGAGTGTGAAAGCAGGTTTAACAGTATGCTGATTGGAGGTGAGGGTATTATCCTGGTATCAGGTCCTACTGGAAGTGGAAAGACTACTACCCTTTACTCAACGCTTAACAGACTTGAATCGCCAGATGTAAATATTGTAACGGTTGAGGATCCAGTGGAGTATGATTTAGCTAATATTAATCAAGCACAAATTAATTCGAAGTCAGGCGTAACGTTTGCCTCTGCCCTCAGGTCAATTCTGCGCCAAGATCCAGATATAATCATGGTAGGGGAGGTTCGAGATGAAGAAACTGTAGAGCTAGGTATTCGCGCAGCGCTCACAGGACACCTTGTTTTCAGTACTATACATACGAATGACGCAGCTTCAGGATTCACGCGCCTACTTAATTGGAGTGTTGAGCCATTCCTGATTGCTTCTACTGTGAAAGGAATATTGGCGCAAAGATTGGTCCGAAGAATTTGTAAGGAGTGCAAGGAGATTCATGTCCCGAATGAGAAAGAATTGAAAATGATTGGGCTTAGGAGCGACAAAGATTTTGAGTCCTATAAGGGTAGAGGCTGTCTTGCGTGTAGGAATACAGGTTTTAAAGGTCGTATTGGTATTTACGAATTATTGCTCATGGATGCACAGATCTCAGAATTAGTATTAAGGCAAGAGCCCGGGTATAAAATAAGAGAACTTGCAAGAAAAAATGGTATGACTACACTGCTGGAAGATGGAAAAATAAAAATCAAAAGAGGCGATACTACAATTTCTGAAGTTTACGAAACTCTGGGTACTAGTAAGATAATCTTATGATAAATGTTCTCTATGTTGGTGGTAATAACCCTCAATTAAATTCCTTTTCGAATAAGGAGATATCTTTTGATTATGTCCAGAATGGTATGATTGCATTAAGTGCAGTACAGTCAAATGAGATGGATGCTGTGATCGTTGAAGATGATCTGCCTCTCATGACGCCCTCAAGATTAGTCCAGGAACTCTTTCATACAAATAAAATAGTTCCTATTATAAGTGTTGTTCGATCACACAAAAGACGGACTAGTTTGCTGACTGATGTGGGCATGGGTCTTTTTGGATATTATGAGCCCGAGCACTCAAAAGAGGAAGAGCTTTTTGATTTGTTAAAGTCAGCTAAACGTTTCCATGATTTTAAAAAACAGGCACCAAGGATAAGTCAAAGGCACTTTACAGGTCGAGGGTTTGAAAAAATTGTAGGATATTCTGAACTCATGCTAAATATTTATCAGTTAATAACGCAAATCAAGAGCAAAGATGTCACAACGATACTCTATGGAGAAAGTGGCACTGGGAAAAACCTGATAGCTGACACCCTTCACAATATCAGTTTGAGGAGGGACAGGCCTAATATTGCTGTGAATTGCCCTGCGATACCATCAGAGTTACTTGAGAGTGAACTATTTGGTCATGAAAAGGGCGCGTTTACCGGTGCTGTCGAAAGAAAAGACGGTAAATTTTTAACTGCAAATTCCGGCAGTATTTTTTTAGATGAGATAGGAGACATGAGCCCATCCCTGCAGGCGAAAGTTTTGCGTGTTCTCGAGAGTGGAGAAATTGAGAGAGTTGGAGGTGCGGAGACTATCAAGGTTGATGTTAGAATCATTTCAGCAACTAATCAGCCATTGGATAGTAAGATAAAAGATGGCAGTTTTCGTCAGGATTTATTTCACAGGATAAATGTTTTCCCGATCACGATACCTCCGCTACGGGATAGACGAGAAGATATTGTTCCAACAACATTGTCCATTTTAAAAAATTTAAAGAAAAAACATAAAATTTCTGTGGATTTTATTTCTCATGATGGTATGAAAACCCTACAGGATTATGATTGGCCAGGTAACGTGCGTGAACTAGAGAATACTCTTGAGAGAACTGTCCTCATTAATGATGTCCCTCTAATTAACGCTGATTCCATAAAAGCCATTATCGATCAAAGCACTACTTTTTCTGCCAGTAAGATTAGTCGCGAAAATCTGGATAATGAAATAGATGCAACTTCTGACAATAGCATGGTAGCTACAGAACAAAATGTATTAACAGAAGTTTCTGTCGATGCTACAAAACCTATAACGCTAAAAGAGCTTGAACGTAGTGCAATTTTATTGGGTCTTAAGCGAACAAACTGGAATATTACCACTACCGCACAACAATTGGGCATTAGTAGAATGACTCTCTACAGAAAAATAGAACAACATGGTATTGATAAGAATGGCTGAAAAAATCTTATCATTTTCTTATATTGCGACTAATGAGACAACGGGGATTGTAAAAGGTGAACTAAGAGCGGCAGGCCAGGATAGTGCCCTAATGCAGCTTGAGAGAATGGGGCTTAATCCTATTTCTGTGACTTTAAAGAAAGAGTCTTTTTTAGATACCCAGATTGATTTTTTTGAAAAAGTACCTCCCGCAGATATCTATAATTTTACACGGCAACTTTCGGTCATGCTCAAGGCTGGAGTTCCCCTGGTAGATGCTCTTGATTCTGTGCACTCTGATAAAACCCAGAATTTACTTAAACGTACAATTGAAAGAGTAATTGGTGATGTCTCTGGTGGAATGTCACTCTCAAAGTCAATGAGTAAGCATCCCAAAGTATTTAATGATATGTTTGTAAATATTGTTAAAGCAGGAGAGAGTGCAGGAGTTCTAGATAAGGTACTTTTCCAGTTAGCGGATTTTATTGCTAATGATCTAAAACTTAGGATGGGAATTACACAGGCCATTCGCTATCCTTCAATAGTTATTGGAATAACAATATTGGTTGGTATTTTTGCTGTGACTTATATTCTTCCAAGATTCTCAACCCTGTTTGCCAGTACAAGAATTGTGTTACCGTTGCCCACTAGGATATTACTTGGTATCAATGAGTTTACCACTGAATATTGGAATCTGATTATAATCTCTGTTGGTATCTTAATTTTGATAATATGGAGAATTTTAAAAACTAAAGCTGGACTTTTTCAATGGCATAAATATTTACTCGCACTACCCATATTTGGTCCTATTGCACAGAAAATGGCGATATCAAGATTCTGTCATGTTTTAGACACTCTAGATCGAACAGGTGTTCCAATTTTAGAAGCACTGGAAATCGCGGCGAAAACAGCAGGGAATACTTTTATAGAAGACAGGCTTTCAAAGGTATACTCTGATGTGGAAATGGGTAAAAAAGTTGCTAGATCGATAAATACTCACACGGTAGATATTTTTCCAAATCATGTTCTAAAAATGATTCAGGTTGGAGAAGATGCAGGCGCTATGGATGATATGTTAAAAGAAATTGGTGATATGACTGATGCTGAGGTAAAAGATAAGGTATTAAAATTAACCGCAAGCTTAGAGCCCCTAATCACGGTGGTCATGGGAGTTATGATATTGACGCTTGCACTATCAATATTCTTACCTATTTGGGATATGTATGAAGCCTTATCAAGAGGATAATAAAGTCCCAAATTGTTACAGTAACAAAATGTGGCAGTGATAAAGTTCTTTATTCGAAAAGAAATAAAACAATAGTTAATGGCATAATATTTGTATGGGTAGTAGTGAATGCTACAAATACTAAAATATATATTTTATTATCCATTTAATCTTTTCAAAAAGAAATTCTTATTAAATAACTGTGGTCAGTCTATTGCAGAGTTTGCGGTTATTACAGCAATGATGGCAACATTTGTGACAACAGCAGCTCCAAGACTTTCATTGTTAATGGAAGAATCAAAAACGCAAAAGAGTATCCAAGAAATTGATAAAATACTTTTGCAGGCTAAAAACTTTTATGAGACTACTTCCCAGCTTGAGGGGAGGGGACGTTTGCCAGGCCAGGACAAGTATAATATGGCTGTTGGTAGCTATACTGACACACTTGAATTATTTCAGGATCTGGAAAATTTTAAAAAATATGACAATGTCACTATTGGATCAAAATGGGTCTCAGTTTTTGGTAAGAAGCCGACTGATTCTGATCTTGCTTTCCAGGAAGATACCTTAGTTTGGGATGTAGATTCAGAAGGTGAAGTATTATGTCAAGGTTGCCCGGATGATAGAGATATTGGATCTGTTGAATGGTATCATTTATTTAACCGTGAAATTTTAGAAAGCCCCTATCAGGATGGTCACTTTATCTATGTTGTTATTCCTGGATCTGGAACAGGGGATTCTGTAAAAGCACCTCGTATATGTATAGCTGACGCAGAAAACCCAAAACATTTCCATAAGGTGATGGACCTATAATATTAATATAATCCAAAATTTTTATTTATTAATAAAATCAAGAAGCCCCGTTCACCGGGGCTTTTTGTTTCATAATGTTACACTATTTAATTGTATTGTATTGTTACATAATTAAATTATTAAAATAAAAATACTGACGAGAAAATAAAAATAATAACATCTTGGATTAAGTTTGGTACAGATTTTGCCTAATTAAGTTGTGATTTAAATAATTCGTTTCAAAACAAACTTCAAAAGGAGAGAATAATGAAACAACTAATGAAAACCATCATCAGAAATGTAAAAAGCGTAAAAGGTAATTCTCTTGCCGAGTTCGCTACAACTACAGCTCTGATGGCTACACTTGCTGCTACAGCTGCACCAAAATTAAGTGAAATGTCTGAAGGAGCAAAAGCTGAAAAATCTCGTAACGAGATTGATAAACTCATTTCTCAAGCTGGACAATTCTACCAGGATACTGCAGAATCAGAAGGTCGTGGACGTTTTCCTAACCAGGAAAAATTTAATACTTCTATTGGTGGACCAGACGGACAATATTCTAACGTAACTGCAGATGATTACGATCTTTATGCTGATACTTTAAAATCATGGGATCATACACAAGAAATATTGAAAGATTTAGGCATACACCCTGACCAAAGTGAAGTGACTGAGGGTTGGGATGAGTATACTGAGAGCCATAATAATACCTGGCAGTCTGTATTTCAATTAACTGGTGATGATGCAAGAGATACAGATATCAGTGATGTTCAAGATCATGAAAATCGTAATGACTCTGCTGACGATCAAACTTTAACTGATGGTAACATTGTACTAGGTGTTGACAATGAGTGGGATCTGCTTTTTGGTGATGAAATATTAATGAGCAAATTTCAAGATGGTCACTACATCTATACAGTAGTTGCTGGCGGTGGAACTGGTGCTGATGCATATCCTCCAGTTATTTATGTAGCAGATACTGAAAGTGTAGTAGACTTTAATAATGTCTTAATGCCATAAAATATCCCAAGGTAAAAAATCACAATAGGTCTCGCACCTATTTGGAAATCAAGAAGCCCCGTTCACCGGGGCTTTTTGTTTCATAATGTTACACTATTTAATTGTATTGTATTGTTACAAATTGTTTCAATAATAGGATAATATGTATTGAAAAGTCACTTTATAGAGTGTGGCATAATAATTGCATATTTATTATTAGATAAATTATATAACCAAGGGATTATCTAATTAAGATGAAATTATTCAAAAAAAAATTAACATTACTTTTTCGATCTAGAGAAGGTGCATCAATTATGGAGTTTGCTCTCACAATTGGTATGATGGCAGTTTTGGCTGCAACAGCCGCACCAAAGTTATCACACGTTTCTGAAGAAGCTAAGTTCAGGAAAAGTATGGATGAAATTGAAAAAATTTCGAAACAAGCTCTCAATTACTTTCAAGAAATGGCGGTAAAAGAGGGCAGAGGGAAATTCCCTGGTCAGTCGAAATACGATTCCAAAGTTGGCGGCCATGAGTCCGTAGATGATTTATACAGTGACCTTTTAGGCTCTGATGAAGTCATTAATGAAAATGGAGTAATTGTTACTCCAGCGGTTATGCCGACATTTAGAAATTTTAATAGTGCTGATGGATCTCATTGGGTCTCTGTTTTTGGTTCAGAAAACTATACAAATAATGTAACCTTCAATAGTGACTATCCAGATGTGGATACGCTTTGGACACCTCTTTTTGGTAATGAATTATTAGAGAGTCCTTTTCAAGATGGTCACTATGTCTATCAAGTTTTAGCAGGGTCCGGTGCAGGCTCTCAGGCAGAGGCACCTACTCTCTTCATCGCTGACTTAGAGAACCCTAGTCAATTACACCTGATTCTTAAGCCATGATCTATTGTAACAATAAATTACATTGTCACCTTTCAAGACAGCTTCATAACATTATGAGACACTATTTAATTAATGTTACAAAATTATTTTTTTGTGGAAAAAATCAAGTAAACCCTCTTAAAACCTTACAAGAATCAAACTATTACTTAAAAAGGTTCTTAAAACAGGGTGATTTGGCACAAAATTTGCGTTAATAAATAAAGTAAGAAATTACCAGGGAATAGAAATATGAAAAATATACTTAAAAGATTAAAAAAAGTGGATGGACAGTCACTAGCAGAATTTGCAGTGACAACAGCTATGATGGCTACTCTTGCAACAACAGCCGCACCAAAATTTTCAGGTGTTGGTGAAGGTGCAAAAGAGAAAAAAACAATGGCTGATATTGATAAAATCATGAAAGCTGCTAATAACTTTTACAATGATCAGGTTACAAAATCTGGACGTGGTAGGTTTCCAGGACAATCTAAATATAACCTTCCTGTGCCCGATGCCTCTGAAGACGGTGTTACAGGAGGATATACTTGGGCAAATGGTTCAGATGGTTCAGATGCAACAGGACAACAGTCTGATGCAGAGACTGAGGTTGATGCTGATTTAGATCCAAAGACGGGTACATTCGCTAGTTATAAAGGATCCGATGCCGTTAACTTTTGCTCTGTTTTTGGCACGAATAATCCGGATCTGAAAGAACTCGAAGATGATGTTGATCTAAATCCTGCTGAAGATATCGTTTTGCCTCACTTAGGAGAAGAGAACCATGTATTCGATGAATTCGTTGGTGCTGAAGAGTTTCTTGAAGCTTTTGGTGGTGATCCAATCAAAAGCCCTTTCCAGGATGGACACTATATCTATACTGTTATTGCTGGTGGCGGTACTGGAACATTATCAAAGGCACCGATTTTGTTTGTCGCTGATTTGGAGAGTCCAAGAAGTTTCAATAAAAAACTACAACCATAATTAATTAATCTAATGAATTTAAAAAACAAGCACACCATAACCACAAACCAAAGGAAAAACAATCTAAAGGAGAAAAACATGAAGAACACAAATAAAGGATTCACACTAATAGAACTAATCATGGTCACTATCATTCTTGGTATTTTGGCTGCAGTTGCGATCCCTCGATACATGACATCAATTGAGAAAGCTGAAGAAGCTGCTGAAGATGCAGTAATTAATGCGATCAAAGCAGGTCTTGAGCAATATGCAACAGAAAAGCTACTGGAGAATGGTCGCAGAAGTTGGCCAACTAATCCATGGGACGCTTTAGAAACCACACCAGATGGTTATAAAACGGACCCAACTAATGAGGGTGATGCTAGTGAAGATGGTGAATGGACTTATAATACCACCAATGACAATATTACTCATATGCGCAATAATGGAGATGTTGTCCATTGGGATTATGATCCAGGTACTAATGAAGATAACGAAGATGCAAATGGTGGCGGAAATGATCATGAACCTGGAGAATTAGATGATAGAGATGACGGAGCTGGATCCTAATCTTAATAATAATAAATAAAAAACACTTAAAAGGCTCTGGTGTAAATCAGAGCCTTTTTAAATTCAAATAGAAATATAATGAAAAGATTCTTTGACCATGATGCGTATACGATGACTGAGCTAGTTGTTACAGTTACACTAATAGGCACTCTATTGAGTTTTGCTGTACCCAGATATACTAATGTTGCTGATGAGACACAAGGGGAAAGAAATATTGCCAATATGCATGTTATCCGTGAGGCATTTTTTCATTATTTTTACCGGATGCATCAGCAAAAAGGTTTAGTAGCTCAATTCCCGCCTCAACCCACCAACGAAATGAATTTGATGGATGATGAATGGTCGAATTCACCGATGAATCCCAGTGTTTCTCCAGATAAACCCAAAGATTTATTTGCAACAAAAGAGATCCCAAAAAATGCGAATAAAAATCCATTTAAGTACACGACTTGGGAAGAGGCTGAAACAATAACAATCACAACAGACCAACCTGTTGATGAAGATGGGGATGGGATCCAAGATGTGGATGAGAATGGCGATCCTATTTTTGAAACCGTTGATGTTACTGGTGAAGTAGAATATTATATCAAAATTGAAGATATTGATGAGGATAGTCCTTCCTACGGAAAATCCTTTACTTACTCTATATAAAACTGTATTCTTTGGGTCAAAATGATATTTTGACCATGCAAAAGCTCAAGAAATTCATATTGCAACAATCATCTGAACCAGGATTTACGTTAATTGAATTGATCCTAACTATCCTATTAATTGGAATCTTTACTGCTATTGCTATGATCAGAACTCAGACAGGATTAACCAACATCCAAGAGCAGATTGCGATTGATCAGATTACCAGTGATATTGATCTAGCACGGTCAATGGCTTTTGCAAAACATGAGACCATCAAAATTGTATTTGACACATCAAATGAAAGCTATACTATATACACTGATGCGAGTGGTACCTTCACCACAATATCTGATTTTCCAAACAGTGATAATGGAGTAATATCTTTTAATAGTCCAATGCTAAATAGTGTAGATATAGAAGATGTAGATTTTGGTGATGTTGTTAATGAGCTAAAATTTTTACCCCTTGGAGAATTATATTCTGGAGGAACAATTAATTTGAACACCAAAGAAATTTCCATAGAGACGGTCTCGGGTAAGTGGAGCGTTGAATAATGAAAAATATTCGAGTTAATTCAAAGGGATTTACACTGATCGAGGTCATGATCGTTCTAATTTTATTGAGCCTTGCGTTTATGGTATTTCTCTATGCATTAAATACGGGTAAAAGTGTGAGAGTGAATTCTGAATTGAGAACGATTCAGGCGGTACTCTTAAATAATCTTCAAAATCA
The DNA here is from genome assembly GCA_964586315.1 of uncultured bacterium. Classification (GTDB taxonomy): domain Bacteria; phylum Fidelibacterota; class Marinisomatia; order Marinisomatales; family UBA1611; genus CAZEER01. Next base: position 49,098 of record CAZPHE010000005.1, read on the forward strand.
GATCCGTGCCCGAAACTTTGATGATCCTGTCTCAGGTTCTTCTACATTTGGACCTGAAACGGGTGAGAGTTCGATTAATTTGTTTGATGACATCGATGATTTTGATGATTATACTGTTACATCTATTGCTGATTATCCCGCATTTAGCTATTCTGTTGTAGTACAATATGTCCCTCTAGAAGAGGATGGATTTGATCTCAATACAAATGATCCTGAATCTCCAACTAATTACAAAAGCGTCAAGGTCACAGTATCTCACGGAACACTTCCAGACATATTTGATATAATGATTATTAGTTCAGAGTCATGATATGAAACGTTTCGTACATAAAGGATTTACAATGATTGAGATCATTATTGTGATTGTTCTCATTGGGATCATTGGCTCACTTGCAGCCAGCATGTTGTTCCAGGGAGCAGATATTTATGTGAGTGAAACAAATAGGCAGAGTTTTGTAAGTGAAGCGCGTTCTTCGTTTTGGAAGGTAATGAGAGAAGCACAGGGACAGGCATCTGCTGTGGATTTTACTGATTCGGATCAAATGAGCCTTGTTTTAAAAAATGGTAAAGGTGATCCAATAGAATACCTAACTGAATCACCAGGCGATTTCAAACGGAGATTTAATAATGGGAGTTATTATGAACTCTCTAATTTTTTGTCAGATTCTGAGTCTAATGGTTTTACCTATCTCGATAATACTTATAGTTCCATAATTCCTTCACAGAGCAATGGTAAACTTTCCGCAAATGAGGCAGGTAACATTCATCTGATAAAATTAAAACTAGCTTTCTCAAAGAATGAAGATAATCTGTCTCTCTCTTCTTATGTGTACCCGCACAACTTCAGGTTTGGAAAGAATATGAGTTACCACAATTACTCTAATGATTAATCTATCCAAGAAAATAGCCAGTGAATCTGGGATGATCCTTATGGCCTCAACCATGGGAATTTTTATCCTGCTAAGTATTTTTGCTTTTTATTTGGCTCGGTTTTCGGTCTTAGAGACACGGAGCGGAGCATACCATATTCAAGATATAAAAGCACGAAACATCGCTATGACGGGTGTTGAGCATGGGTGGCAGGTCTATAAATCCACAAAATCAACAATCAATATAACAAAAGACTTTAATCAAGGGAGTTACACAGTCTCTTTTGATTCAGACAATGATGAAGCGAATACCTCATTGGATCACTCAAAACAGTATCTGACCATGAAAGTGTCTGGTACGATTGATGATGTTGAACGAAATATCAGGTTTTTACTCTCTTCCATACCCGAAGCATTCTGCTTTTCTTTTTACGGGAACAATGAGGGTAGCGTTGAATTTTCTACGGCAGGGGCTATTACAGGAGACATGTTTTTTAAGGGTAATATAGATTCTTATGGTGGAACAAATAATGGAATTACTTATACCAGTACAGGTGATGACGGGACAACAGTCCTTACATTCTATCCAGAATTTCCACAGATAGTAGAGACTTACTATAATGATCTTATAGATGATGCACAGGCTTCATCTTACACAAACTACGCATTAAATTTTGATGGGATGGATGATTATATCTCTATTTCTAATTCTAATGATATCAATACCGGAAATGGTCATACAGCAAAAACAATTGAAGCCTGGTTCAAAGTTGATAATGTAGATTTAACTGAAAAACAAACCATCTATGAGCAGGGAGGCACCGTACGTGGTTTAAATATCTATATTTATAATGGTTTGTTGTACGTGGGTGGCTGGAATGAGCCAGGCGGAAGTGAAAGTGGATGGAATGGGACTTGGCTGTTTACAGCAGCAGATGAAATTGAAAGTGACAAATGGCACCATGTTGCACTGACATTAAATGGTGACGATGATATAACAACAGATGCATTGAGAGGATATTTGGATGGCGTAGAATTTG
>CAZPHE010000005.1:51028-70205 GCA_964586315.1 uncultured bacterium
CCTGGAGATGTTTGCATTGGGAGGAATGGGTCTACGAAATTTGATAATAGTGGAGATACGAATACACCAAAATATTTTTCTGGTGCCATTGATGAAGTGAGGCTATGGAATACAGTAAGAAACCAAGAACAGATTGAACAAAATAAAGATAAAATCCTTAGTGATACGGATCTTAATGGTCAAGCAACAACAGATCTAATCGCGTATTATGATTTCCAGGAAGATAATGCGGAAGATAAAAAAGGCAACCATAATGGTACCGTACAGAATGATCCTGAATGGCAGGCAAACGGACCAATATTATCAGGTATGAGTTCTCCATCATTTATTGACGATCCTATTACTTTAACCGGTGCAGATAATCAAATCTTAGTAAATGGAAATTTAGAAATATCAAATACAACCGTTACAGGATCTGGTGAGATCGTAGCTACTGGTAGTGTCACTATCATTGGAACTACTATAAATGGGAATATTGTTTTTGTCTGTGGTGGAGATCTTACGATAACTAATTCAACATTTAATTCTGGGAATGAATCGACTGATGCTGTAATTATTTATTCCAAGGGCAGTTCCTCATACACTAGCTCAACTATCCGTGGTTTAATAGTATCAAAAGGCAGTAGTAATAATCAAAGTTTAGATTTGAGTGGGGCAACGGTGCATGGAGCGATCTTAAATTATACTCCTACTTTTAATTTGACCGCAAATAGCGAAGTAAATGGTTCTGTTGTTTCATATTATTCAGTTAATCTGGAAGAGAATTGTTCTATTACAAGACAGGACATTCCTGAGTTTGCGTTTGCTGGCGTGAATTTAGGTTTGAGTCCTTTTATTGTTCCCGGTTCCTATCTGGAGTATTAAAAAAATTATGTTACTATTTTAGAAAATTAGTTGTTTATCAATACACAGAAAAATATCCATTAAATAATGAAGTCCCGCATTGTCTTAATATTGGTATGTTTGATAATGTTAAATGGAAAAGAATATACGCCTGATTGGGAATCTCTAAATTCTCGTCCTACTCCTGAGTGGTTTAAGGATGCTAAGTTTGGAATCTTTATCCACTGGGGTCTATACTCTGTTCCTGCATGGGGTCCTAAGGGGAGTTATGCAGAATGGTATCTGAGTGGTTTAATCAACAAAGACGAAGCGAGGCTCAAATACCATGCGGAAAACTACGGAAAAGATTTTCCCTATCGTAATTTTATTGATCTTTTTACACCTGTAAATTTTAATCCAGATGAGTGGGCGCAACTGTTTAAGGATGCTGGAGCCAGGTATGTTGTTCTTACGTCCAAACATCATGATGGATTTTGTCTCTGGCCTAGTACCGAAAGCAAGGGCTATAATTCACTAGATGGTGCCGCAAAGAGAGACCTTTTGGGTGATTTAAATCAGGCAGTAAAAAAGAAAGGCATAAAATCAGGTTTTTATTACTCTCTTTATGAATGGCAACACCCCGACTATCCTGATAATGTTGAAAAATATGTGAATGAATATATGTTACCCCAGTTTAAGGATGCTGTCCAGCGCTATAGACCGGATATTATTTTTTCAGATGGTGAATGGGACAGGGACAGTCAACAGTGGCAGAGTGAAAAATTTCTAGCATGGCTATACAATGATTCTAATGCACCGCAAGATGTTGTAGTGAATGATCGTTGGGGAGGCGAAACCCGGTTTAAGCATGGGGGATATTTTTCTACAGAGTATGACCCAAATTCAGGTGCCCTTGATGAACAGTTTATTATCCGTGGGTGGGAAGAGTGCAGGGGGATGGGTAAATCCTTTGGCTATAATCAAAATGAGAGTCTTGAAGATTATAATACATCAGAAGAGTTGATTAAACTTCTTGTGGATATTGTGACCCGAGGGGGAAACCTCCTTTTAAATATAGGACCAAAGGCTGATGGTACGATTCCAAAAGTTATGGTAGATCGATTGTTAGATATTGGATCCTGGCTGGAACACAATGGGGAGGCAGTCTATGGTACGATGATGAACCGAGTTTCCCAATCAGGTGACATTAAGTTTACACTATCAAAAGACCGTAGAGAGCTATTTGCTTTTTTAGAAAAAATTCCAGATAAAGAACTAATAATAAAAGATGTGAACGCCACTGCTGATAAAAAGATTTCATTTTTAGGAACGAGTATTGATTTACGCTGGCAAAATAAAAATGAAGATTTGGTTATTGATATCCCGAAAACTTTGAACAAGACACTTGGTTCTCCACCTGTGTTTGTTTTAAAGATTCCAGTACTGCCATATTTAGATGATCCAGATGTAGATATTATTATCGAAAATGACTTAGCAGAGATCACAGTCAGGTCTGATGATTCACATATTGGATACCTATATGAATTTGGGGATAAGATAAACAATCAAAAATTATCAATGGAGTATCGTGGACCTTTCACAATTGAGAAAGCTTCAATGCTCAATATAAAGGCAGTTGCAGATGGGTACCAGTCCAGCCAGGTTATTTCACTCCCGGTCAATATTTTGACTAAAAACAATGGAATGATTCAAAAGACTTTTCAGGGCCAATGGGAGAACTGTAACCAGATGCTTGAAGGGAAACTCAGAAACGAGAAAATAGTGTATAACTTTAAACTTGATCCGATAATGAAAAATGATTTTGGACATTCTTTTATCGGTTATATCAAGATAGATGAAGAAGGTACCTATAACTTTAGAACTGTATCAGATGATGGATCTAGATTATTAATCAATGGGGTAATAGTTGTTGATAATGATGGTCTACATAGTAGAAAAACAGTGTCCGATGAGATTCCTCTAAAAACAGGGAAACATGAATTTGAAGTTCAATATTTTGAGAGAGGAGGACAGGAATCTTTGGATGTATTATGGAAAGGCCCAGGCTTTGACTGGAGAAAAATTCCTGCATTTAAATTATTTTATACTCTTAATTAATACTATAGTGAGGAGCATAGCGTGTCTAAAAAAATGAACCGTAGAACATTTATTAAAACCACTGCCGCAGCTAGTGGAGCCGCTGCAATTCTTCCAAAAACTCTTTTATCAACATCAATAAAGAAGAGAGTCAGAGTTGGGTTTATCGGCACAGGCATGAGAGGGCAGTGGATGCTCTGGCTGGCTGCTAAATATCCAGATGTGGAAATCCCTGCCATTTGTGATATTGATGATGGGATGGTTAGTGCTGCATTAAAAATTATGAAAGATAATGGGAAGCCAGAGCCAAGGGTCTATAAAAAACATGATGAAGATTTTCTAAATATGCTAGAGCATGAACACTTGGATGGGGTATATATCGCAACCCCATGGGAGTGGCACCATCCCATGGCTGTCGCAGCTATGAAATCTGGCAAGCATGTTGGGACAGAAGTTCCTGCGGCTCTCACTGTCAATCAATGTTGGGATCTGGTGAATGTGTCTGAACAGACTGAAAAATTATGCATGATTATGGAAAATGTTTGTTATCGGCGTGATGTTATGGCAATATTGAATATGGTTCGTCAAAATTTATTTGGCGAATTACTGCACTGTCAGGGTGGCTACCAGCATGACCTGAGGCATGTAAAATTTAATGATGGTGTTAATCCCTATGGTGGTGGAGTGGAGTTTGGTAAGAAAGGTTATTCTGAAGCAAAGTGGAGAACACAGCATTCCGTAGATCGAAATGGAGACCTTTATCCGACTCATGGACTGGGGCCTGTGAGTCCTATGCTCAATATTAACAGAGGTAATCGTATGCTACACCTTACGTCTACTGCAACACAGACACGAGGGCTACATAATTATATTGTAGAAAAAGGTGGGATAAATCATCCTAATGCAGCAGTTGATTTTAAATGCGGTGATATTGTAACCACTGTGATCAAATGTGAACAAGGTCAAACAATAATGCTCAGTCATGATACTAATAATCCCCGTCCATATTCTCTAAATTTTAGGGTGCAAGGAACTCAGGGAATTTGGCAGAAAGATGCCAAATCAATATATATTCAGGGAACAAGTAAAGAAGAACATAGGTGGGACAATGAAGAAGAATATCTTTCCAAATATGACCATCCAATCTGGAAACGTTTTGAAAATCAGGCATCAGGGTCAGGTCATGGAGGAATGGATTTTTTTATTCTAAGGGCATTTATTGAATCATTGAAAGGTGCTGAACCTGTTATTGATGTCTATGATTCTGTAAGTATGAGTGTCGTTTCTGCTCTTAGTGAAAAATCAATTCGCTTAGGAAGCGCCGCCGTAAAAATTCCAGATTTTACTCGTGGAAAATGGAAAACAAGTAAACCAATTTTTGGTTTGGATGACTACATTTAAATGACTTTATCAATTCTAGATTGGACTATAGTAGGTGCCTTTTTTGTTGTCTCACTTGGCGTGGGTGTCTGGGCCTCTAAAAAGGCTGGAGAAGATACAAAATCATTTTTCCTTGCTGGACGTAATATGCCTTGGTGGCTACTTGGAATCAGTATGGTGGCGACTACTTTTTCAACCGATACACCGAATCTGGTTACTGATCTCGTTAGGCAGAACGGTGTCTCTGGCAATTGGGGCTGGTGGGCGTTTCTCATTACCGGAATGCTTACGGTATTTATATATGCAAAACTCTGGCACAGATCTGGTGTTCTTACAGATATAGAATTTTATGAACTGAGGTATAGTGGGAAAGCCGCTGCATTTTTGCGTGGATTTCGTGCTTTATATCTTGGACTTGTTTTTAATGTCTTGGTAATGGGATCTGTTAGTCTTGCAGCCGTAAAATTTGGTGAAATTGTATTAGGATTGCCTGGTTGGTTTACTCTAAGTATTGCCTGCTCTATTACGTTAATTTATTCTGTTTTGGGTGGATTAAAGGCTGTGATTATTACAGATTTTATACAATTTACTTTAGCTATGATTGGTTCTATTTGGGCTATGCTTTATTGCCTTGGTTTACCTGAGATTGGTGGGCTCTCGAACCTTATCTCACATGAGAATGTTATTGGAAAATTATCCTTAATCCCTGATCTTTCAAACCCAGATGTTTGGGTACCGGTGTTACTGGTTCCTCTTGCGGTCCAGTGGTGGGCAAGTTATTACCCTGGTGCAGAACCAGGTGGAGGTGGCTACATAGCCCAGAGGATGTTTTCTGCTAAGGATGAATCAAATGCTGTAGGAGCTACCTTTTTATTTAATATTGCTCACTATGCTCTGCGTCCCTGGCCTTGGATATTAATTGCACTCTCTTCTTTAATAATTTTTCCTGAAATATCAGATATAAGAGAGGCCTTCCCAAATCTTCCACAAGATAAGTTAGGACATGATGTTGCTTACCCTGCGATGTTGACCCTATTACCATCTGGTTTATTAGGTTTGGTTTCAGCATCTTTAATTGCAGCCTTTATGAGTACAATGTCTACACAGCTTAATCTTGGTGCTAGCTATCTTGTGAATGACTTTTATCATCGCTTTATGAATCCATCTGCTACAGAAAAGCAGCTGGTTAAAGCAGGCAGGCTGTTTACTTTTTTATCAATAATTCTTGGAGGAGGATTAGGATTACAATTGACAAATGCTGGGCAGGCATTTAATCTACTTTTGATGATTGGTGCTGGGACTGGACTCATCTATATCTTACGTTGGTTTTGGTGGCGGATTAATGCGTATACTGAGATTGTTGCCATGATAAGCTCTCTAGTCATTGCAGGTTATTTAAATTTTGGAGACTTGGTTATTACAGATTGGTTAAAAATTGTGATTGGATCAGTAATCACAACCATTGTATGGCTAGTGGCCACATTTATTACTCCTCCAGATGATGATGAGACATTACGGGCATTTGTATTAAAAGTTAATCCAGGTGGCCCTGGCTGGGAAAAATATTCAAATAATGTTTCTTCACAACCTTGGTCTGTGCCCAAAGGTATTTTATCTATGGTTCTAGGATGTGTTTCTGTCTATGGATTATTACTTGGGGTTGGTCAATTGATCTACGGTCATTTAGAGTTAGGTCTATTTATTTCTAGCATTGGTTTAGCCGCCTTCTTTGGATTGTTTAAAATTTGGAAATAAGTACCCCAGGACGAATCTGTCTATTTGGTGAACACCAGGATTATCTTGGTCTTCCTGTTATAGCTATGGCAATCTCTTTGAGGGCGAAGATCAGTGGACATCAAAGATCAGACAGAAAGGTTATTATTCATAAACCGGATCTAATGGAAACTGAAATGTTTTCCTTGGATGATTTAGATTATAAAAGAGCTAGAGATTATTTTAAAAGTGGAATCAAGATATGTAAGAATGAAGGTCTAGTTTTTAACAATGGCTTTGAGTGTAAAATAACCAGCTCTATCCCTTTTCAAGCAGGTACAAGCAGCTCTTCAGCCATTGTAGTAAGCTGGATTCATTTTTTATCATATATGGCAGAAAATAAAAAAAAATGGTCGAGAAGAAAACTGGGGGAACTAGCATTTAAAGCAGAAGTGATGGAATTTGATGAACCAGGAGGTATGATGGACCAATATTCTACGGCAATCGGGGATCTGGTTTATATTGAATCAGAGCCGGATATTTTTGTAAAACAATTAAACCCAAAGCTAGGGAGTTTTGTTTTAGGAGACTCTGGAGAACCAAAAGATACGCTAGCAATTCTTAAACGTTGCAGAGATTTAAGGCAAGAAATTATTCAACGGATCAAATTAAGAGATAGGAACTTTGATCTCCATTCGTGTGATGGAGACATTGACTCATCAATAATAAATAATGAAGAAAAAAGTTTATTTTTTGGTACTATAGAAAATAGGGATATTCTTAAAAAAGCTAAATCAGAGTTAGAAAAGAGTAGTCCAGATCATGAGCGATTCGGGGCTTTATTAAATGATCAGCATTGTATTCTGAGGGATCGATTAAATGTGAGTACTGAAAAAATTGAAGCAATGCTTTCTGCGGCAATATCCGCAGGAGCACTTGGAGGAAAAATTAATGGCTCAGGTGGTGGCGGTTGTATGTTTGCATATGCTCCAGAAAACCCAAGTTCTGTGATACATGCTATAGAATCTGCGGGTGGAAAGGCTTATATAGTACATGCTGATACGGGGTCAAAAGTTTTAACTTAATTAATACAATAAGGAACAAAGAAAATGAATGATATTACTCTTTTGGTTATGGCTGCAGGCATGGGCTCCAGATATGGTGGACTAAAACAATTGGATTCAGTAGGACCCAATGGAGAAACGATTATTGATTATTCAGTATATGATAGTATCCAGGCAGGCTTTAATAAGGTAATATTTATTATTCGCAAAGACTTTGAACAAGAATTCAAATCGCAGATATCCAATAAATATATTGGGGAAATTAAGACTGAATTTGCATTTCAGGATATTCATGATCTTCCAAATGAATTTAAGTGTCCTGAAGATCGTGAAAAACCGTGGGGCACCGGTCACGCTATTTTGACTTGCAGGAATATGATCAAAGAACCATTTGTTGCAATTAATGGTGATGATTTTTATGGTCTGGAATCTTTTAAGGTCATAGCAGATTATTATAAAAACGGGGGTAATACATTTTCTATGGTTGCTTTTCAGTTAGATAAAACATTATCTGAGTTTGGCGGGGTTTCCCGTGGATTATGTCAAGTGAAGGATGGTTTTCTGGATACAGTAGTCGAAACAGAAAATCTTAAAAATACAGAAAATGGAATATCATCGGATGGAGATATTGGTTTAAAAGGTGATGAACCTGTCTCTATGAATGTTTGGGGATTTACACCTGATCTTTTTCATTATTTAAAAACAATGTTTCTGGATTTTCTACAAGAGCATGGTGAAGAAATGGAAAGTGAATATTTAATCCCAACAGTGGTCAATGATCTTGTGGGATCTGGCGAGAAAAAAGTACATGTTTTAAATAGTAGCGAAAAATGGTTTGGTGTAACCTATAAGGAAGACAAACCGATTGTAATGCAAAAAATACAAGAGTTAATTCAAAAAGGGAATTATCCTAAAAATCTCTTTTGAGTATCTAATGAAATTATTTTTTAATATAATCATAAAGTTTCATCTATCAATTTTTATGATCCTATTAGCTAAAACACCCCATGCAATTGAAGATCAAACTATTGTTGAGGTAAATAAATTACCTCCAAGAGCCACCTTTTTTAATTTTGAATCTAAGAGACTTGCTAAAATTAATGACCCTTCACGATCAGATTATTATCAATCTTTAAATGGAGAGTGGAAATTCAATTGGGTTAGAGATCCTGCAGATCGTCCAATTGAGTTTTTTCTACCTGATTTTGATGATTCTGGTTGGGATAATTTTAAGGTGCCTGCAAATTGGGAGATTAATGGGTATGGTGTTCCTATTTATTTAAACCACCCCTACGAATTTTCCTATAATCCTGAGCCACCATATATACCAAATGGTTATAATCCTGTTGGATCATACCGAAAGGAATTTATCATTCCTTTATCTTGGGAAAATCATCGAATCATAATTTATTTTGGTGCTGTTAAATCTGCATTTTTTATTTGGATAAATGGACAAAAAGTGGGGTACAGTCAAGGGAGTAAGTTACCAGCCGAGTTTGATATCACCAAATATGTCAAATCCGGTGTGAATCTGGTAGCATTAGAAGTATACCGATGGTCTGATGGCACCTATCTGGAGTGTCAGGATTTTTGGAGAATTAGTGGTATTGAAAGAGAAGTATTTATTGCAGCTGAGCCAAAAATCAGGATTGCTGATTTTTGGGCAAAAACACCCCTGGATGAAGATTTAAGGCATGGTGAATTAGAACTTCAAATAGATATTGAAAATGACTACGAAATGGATGAACGTATCTCCATACGTACTGAAATGTATGGACCCGATAATCGTCGTGTCTATAATAAAATAGATAAGGTCACTGTCCCAGCTAAATCTATATTAACTCATGAGTTGAACAAATCAGTCCCTAATGTTGACTCTTGGACAGCTGAAACTCCAAACCTATATACACTTTATATAACAATAAAAAAAGGATCTGAAGTAATCGTTTCAATTTCAGATCAGATCGGTTTTAGAACCATTGAAGTGAAAAATGGGCAATTTTTAGTTAATGGAAAACCTATACTGATTAAAGGTGTCAATCGACATGAACATGATCCAAAAACAGGTCATGTAGTTAGTAAAGAAATGATGGAAAAAGATATCCAATTAATGAAAGAGTTCAATATTAATACTGTCCGAACTAGTCATTATCCATCGGATCCGTATTGGTATGATCTATGTGATAAATATGGACTATATGTTATTGATGAAGCCAATATCGAAAGTCATGGTATGGGCTATCACCCTGATCGGACATTGGGTAATAAATCAGACTGGTATGTTGCTCATTTTAATAGAATTTATAGGATGCTTGAGAGGGATAAAAATCACCCATCTATTATTATGTGGTCAATGGGAAATGAAGGTGGTGATGGAGTCAACTTTGTAGCTTGTTCCAATTGGATTCGTACCAGAGATCCTTCAAGACCAATTCATTATGAACGGGCAGGTGATAATAACCATGTCGATATTTTTTCACCAATGTATACTGGAGTAGAGTGGTTGAAAGAGTGGGTTAAAAAAGAGCATGAACGTCCTCTAATTATGTGCGAGTATATGCATGCTATGGGAAACAGCCTTGGTGGGATGAAAGATTATTGGGACCTAATACGAAAAGAGCGTCAGCTTCAAGGAGGTTGCATATGGGACTGGGTTGATCAGGGATTAGAAAAAATATCAGAAGATGGTCGATCCTATTTTGCATATGGAGGTGATTTTGGCCCACCGAGCACGCCTAGTGATGGCAATTTCTTAATTAATGGTTTGGTCCAGCCAAATCGCTTACCAAACCCACATTTTTTTGAGGCTAAGAAAGCATATCAAAATTTTTTAGTTAAACCGATTGGAATGAAAGATTATTTAGTAGAAATCACGAATGAACATTTTTTTATCCATTCTGATGCATTCGTAATTACATGGCACTTGAAATCTGAAGGAAAAACCATACAAGCAGGTGAATTAAAAAAAATAAAATTACAACCACAAGAGAGTAAAGTGATTAGCATACCAGTTAAAGAATTTATAATGGAACATCTGGAGGAGTATTTTTTGGAATTTGAATTTAGGTTAAAACAAGACCAAGGTTTACTGAAAAAAGGGCATCTAGTTGCCTGGGAACAATTGGATGTGGTTAATTATAAAACCATAAAAAAAGTTGATCTATCTCAAATGCAGATAAAAAATTTGATGAATTTCCCTGATTTTCAAAATGTGATTATTAATGATAGGTTTGTAGAAATACTTGGGAAAAATTTTAAAATAATATTTTCAAAAAAACATGGTACTATGCAATCTTGGATAAATAATGATATTGAGTTGTTATTAAAAGGTCCTAAGCCAAATTTTTGGCGGATACCAACAGATAACGACTTTGGAAATAATATGCCTTCAAGAATGGCCTTATGGAAAAAAACATCAGATGCTCAAGATATTGATGATATTATTATAACAAAAAGTACAGGGGTGGTAAATATCAGGGTATTATACAATTACAATCATATTGGTTCTAAAGGAGAGATTGAATACAATATTTTTGGTAATGGGCATGTATTAGTAAGTCACAGTTTTAAACCAAATAAAATTGGGCTTCCTAATCTTCCTAAGTTTGGGATATCCATGGAGATTCCAAAAGAATTTAAAAATCTAACCTGGTATGGTAGAGGACCTCATGAAAATTATTGGGATCGAAAATCCAGTGCGAAGGTTGATATTTATTCAGGAACAGTTTCTGATCAATACCATCCTTATGTTCGTCCTCAGGAAAATGGAAACAAAACAGATGTACGTTGGGCAACTTTAAAAAATGATCGAGGAAATGGTTTGATGATTAGTGGTTTGTTTTCTATTAATGCAAGTCACTATAAACCAAATGATTTTGATCATGGCTTTGATGTATTCCAAAAAGATTTTAACCGTGATATAAAAGTAACTAAAAAAAATATGCATACTATAGATTTAGTGGAGAATGATCTTATTTATCTTGGTATTGATTATTTACAAATGGGCGTTGGAGGAGAAGATAGCTGGGGAGCACAACCATTAAAAAACTACCAATTGCCATCTCAAGGATATATCCATCATTTCAAAATGATTCCCCTCAAGAGGAAGGATGATCCAAAAAGTTTATATAAAGATCATTTTTAAAGATTAAAGTTTTGATTGAATATATCTGTTATTATTCCCACCTATAATAGGAAACATACTCTTCCCAGAGCTGTTAACTCTGTACTTAAACAGACCTATGAACCATTTGAAATATTTGTTATTGATGATGGATCAACTGATGGTACAAAAGAATGGTTCCCTGAAGAATATCCATTTGTAAAGTATTTTTATCAAGAAAATTTGGGTGTTAGTTCAGCTAGGAATAATGCTATTCAAATTTCAAAAGGGAATTGGATTGCATTTTTAGATTCAGATGATGAATGGTTTCCAAAAAAATTAGAGAATCAAATCAAATTAATTAATAATAGTAAAGGTTATAAATTTTGTCATACCAATGAAATTTGGATTCGCAATGGTGTAAGAGTGAATCAGATGAAGAAACACCAAAAATATGGTGGTAAAATTTTTAAAAAATGTTTGGATATTTGTAGAATTTCACCATCGTCGTCCCTGATAAATCGGTCAATATTTAATGATATTGGTTTGTTTGATGAATCTTTGAAAGTTTGTGAAGATTATGATCTCTGGCTGAGAATTACTGCGAAATACCCTATTCTTTTTCTAGATGAACCATTAATAAAAAAATTCGGAGGACATTCCGATCAACTTTCAATCGTTCCTAAAGGTATAGAGCAATATCGTATACAATCTTTAGAGAAAATAATTTTATCAAATACACTCAAACGATCGCAAAAATCAGCGGCCATTGAGATGTTGCTATATAAGTTAAAAATTTATAATAATGGTCTTGAAAAAAGAGGCAGAATCAAAGAGATCAAAGCAAATAAAAAAAAGATTCAACATTGGATTAATATGTCATAGATGTGTTAGATTACCTAGTGAAGAGATTAATAGTGATATGGATATCAAAAAATCTTAATATTGTATTGTATATATAAAAATGAAATCATTTTATAAAATAATCACATTTATACTATCTTACTTGCTCACATTTTTAACTGCGGAAGAATGGATAAGTACTGGTAGTCCGCGACCATCTCAACCAGTCTGGGATGTCAATGCAATTTCAGAAGAATATTTAGAAATTACTTTTGATCTTGGAGGATACTTTGTTGAAGAACTTGAAGATGGGAAAAATCGTGTTTATTTCCCCGGCAGTGTCCCGATTCTTGAAAGAGGGTATCCTGAGCTACCACGCATAGCACGATCCATTATTATTCCTGATCTTTCTCATATGGAAATCAATATTTTGGAAACAGAGTTTATAGATATAGAAATTGATAATATAGTACCTTCTAAGGGGAATCTAACTAGAGATATCGATCCTTCGACTGTGCCTTATACCTATGGTAAATCATATGAAACGGATGAATGGTATCCTGATAATTTTACTTTTTTAAGAGACCCTTATATTTTAAGGTCTTTTCGAGGACAAACCGTTGTTTTTCAACCGATGCATTATAATCCCATCCAGAGATTATTACGAGTCTACACCCATGTCAAAATTGCAGTTCAAGAGAATGGCTTAAGTCAAATAAATACTCTAACCAGAAGGCCCGCTGAAGGTGCCTCCAGAGAATTTGAATATATGTACCAAGATCATTTTATAAATTACCCTAGTAATCAACGATATGAAGTTCTTGGCGAACAGGGGCCAATGCTTGTGATTAGCTATGGAGATTTTATAGATGAAATGCAGACATTTGTTGATTGGAAAAATTATAAAGGAATTCCTACTGAAATGGTGGATATAGTAGACATTGGTAGTGTGGATGATATGGCGCAGTTTATTGAAGATCAATATTATGAAAATGGAATTGCATTTGTATTGCTTGTTGGGGATATTGATGAGATAGAAACCATTCGCCGATCAAATGGTGCAGGGTCAAACAGTCCATCTGATAATTCACTCACTTTTGTAGCTGGTAATGATTATTACCCAGACTTGATTATAGGAAGGTTTTCAGCTGAGACTGGTGAGCATGTGGAAACAATGGTTAATCGTACTATCTCTTACGAAATGGATCCAGATCCATCTGCAGATTGGTATAAAAAAGGGTCTGGGTTTGCTTCAAACCAAGGTCCTGGTGATGATGGTGAAATGGATGATGAACATATGGATGTGATTAGAGAGCTTTTATTGGATTATACTTACATTGAAATAGATCAGATTTATGATCCTTCAGGTACAGTTGCGCAAGGAGAAGCTGCTCTTAATGAAGGACGGTCAATTATAAACTATACCGGACACGGATCAAATTCAAGCTGGGGAAATGGTTGCCCAATGAATAATACAAATGTTAATGGATTAGAAAATGTAGGTATGTGGCCTTTCATTTGGTCAGTGGCATGTGTGAATGGAGAATTTGAACAGGGGACATGTTTTGCTGAAACTTGGCTTAGAGCGACTAACTCTGAAGGGAATCCAACAGGTGCTATTGCAACTCTTATGTCTACTGTAAACCAAGCTTGGAATCCTCCAATGGATGGTCAGGATGAAATGAATGCAATTTTTGTTGAATCCTATTCAGGAAACATTAAACGAACTTTTGGTGGTCTATCATTTAATGGCATGAATGGGATGAATGATAATTATGGTTCTCAGGGACATGATGAGACATTTTATTGGACTATCTTTGGAGATCCATCGGTGGTTGTTAGGTCTGATACTCCAATTGAAATGGGAGTCAATCATAGCGATGTTATTATCATAGGGGCTACAGACTTTAATATCGAAACAGGTGAGAGTGGTGCACTGGTCTCAATGTCTAGGGATGGTGAGCTCCTTGCTTCAGGATATACAGATGATTCAGGTAATTTAAATCTGATTTTTGAAACCGGTTTAGATACCCCTGGTGAAGTAAACCTGGTTGTAACAGCATATAATAGAATCCCGTACGAAACAGCTTTAAATATTATTGCACCTGAAGGTGCTTATATGCTCATGGAAGACATTAGTGTTTATGGTGGTGGTGATGATGATCTGGACTATGGAGAGACTGGACAATTTTTCTCAACATTTGCAAATGTAGGTCAAGACCCATCAAATGATTTAACGTTTATTCTTACTCATGAAGGTGATTTAGTTAATATCCTGACCGAAGAGATTACTCATGGTTCGGTAGAAGCTGGGGAAGAAATAACTATTGGACCTTTTGAAGTTCAAGTTAGCTGGAATGTGGAAGATGGTTCTGAGATACCCTTCACAATGGTAGTAACAGATGGCTCAGAAGTTTGGGAATATGATACTCAAGTTAGCGTGCAAGCACCAGCATATAATCTAGTATCAGCAGAATTTATCAATAATTTAAATGGTACTCTTGATCCTGGTGAATCATCAATAATGCAAATTGTAATTGAAAATATTGGACACTCACCCGTGAGCTATCCTACGTTTGAAGCTACAACGAGTGATCCATATATAGTGTTAGGGGCGGTAGCTGCTGACAATGCATACTGGTGGGAAATAGATGACCAGATTACTATTGCTATTGAGATTACAGCATTATCTGATGCACCTATAGGGCACAATGCACTCGCAGCTCTAGTGATTGGTTCACTGAATACCGAATATGCTTTTGTATTTCCTGTGCCTATCACTCTTGGACTTATGATTGAAGATTTTGAGACTGGTGATTTTAGTGCATTTGAATGGGTGCATTCTGGTGAAGCGGATTGGGTTATTGATTCTGATGCATACTCTGGAACTTTTTCTGCTAAATCAGGACAAATAAACCATGATCAAATATCTGAACTTTCGTTGGATATGAATATTATTTATGAAGGAGATATCAAATTCTGGGCCAAAGCATCATCTGAAGTGGGTGGCTCTGGTACTGTTTATGATTATCTAGATTTTTATATAGATGATGAGCCACAGGAATTAATTATAGGTGGCACGATTGATTGGACAGAATACACAGTTAGTCTTCCGCAAGGAGAGCATACTTTAAAATGGATCTATGAAAAAGATGGTGCATCTAGTATGGGTGATGACTGTGCTTGGATAGATAGAATCCAATTTCCAGCTGGTGCTTTACCGCCACTAAATATAGATTTTGGAGATTTAAATTCTGATAGTATTGTTAATATTTTAGATGTGATTGTAACAGTAAACTATTTAATAGGTCACATTGATTTGGATAATCAGCAGATTCAAAATGCAGATATGAATTTGGATGGGATTGTGGATGTATTTGATATTTTATTAATTGTTGATATGGTACTTGAGAACTAATTAAATAAAATAGTAAAAGAAACTAGAAATAGCTTCATTATTGAAGCTATTTTTTTTTGATTTAATGAACAGTTATTGAAAAGATAATAAAATAAGTTATGAAGAAATATTCTATTCTATTCATTTTATCAATATTAATTGGTAATAATGAAAGAACATATAATGTGGATTTAGAAAATTCATCTCTGATGTGGACAGCAGAAAAATTAACGGGATCACATTGGGGGTATATTAACCTTGATAAAGGTGCTATAACTGTCCAAAAAAATAAAATATTATCAGGAGAATTTATTGTTGATATGTCCACTATTTCTGTAATGGATATTAAAGATAGTCCATGGGGTCAGAAATTAGAGAATCATTTGAAGAATAGTGATTTTTTTGATATTGAAAAATTTTCTGATGCATCTTTTATAATTAAGAATATAAGTACTATTAATAATCAAGAAACAATCAAAGGTGATTTAACAATAAAAGGTATTACTGAAGCCATTGAATTCCCTGCTGAAATTAAGTTTTCAAAAAGTGGAGTAATTGCAAAGGGCAGGATAAGTGTTGATAGAACCAAATATGATATAAAATATAGATCCCAAAAATACTACCCAGATATTGGAGATAAATTGATTTACGATATTTTTTATATAGATTTTGAGCTGAAAGCAAAATAGTCATCATAATTAATCAATTCTATTTATTTTATTTTTATTTAAAATGAATCTTTTTTTTCTTAATCTGAAATATTTTGTCGCTTTATATATAATATTTTTTGATTTTGGATTAGGACAATCAGATTATTTGAAGAATTTTGATCCCGATTCTCTTCGTTTTAAAGTATTAGAAACTAAACGATGTGATCAACCACCAATTATTGATGGGAACTTAAATGATCCTGCTTGGGAAGCTAGTGACGTGGTAAATGAGTTTTTTCAAATTGAACCCAAGGAACTTTCAATCCCATCAGAAAATACTTCAGCAAGAGTGAGTTATGATAATGAAGCACTATATGTATTTATAGAAGCATTTGATTCTCAACCAGAAAAAATTAAGAAAACTCTTGTTAGAAGGGATAGTTGGATGGATGGTTTTTCCAATAATTCTGATTGGGTCGGAATTACCATTGACTCAAAAAATGATGATTATAACGGATACTTTTTTGCGGTAAATGCATCTGGAACTAGAATGGATGTAGCTCTTTCAGGGGAGCGGGATTATGATCCAACATGGAATCCAGTATGGGACGTTCAAATTGAATTTAATGATAATGGCTGGACTGCAGAATTCAAGCTACCACTAGCAGTTTTTCAATTTGAGAATAAAACAGATATGGAGTGGGGTATATCATTTGAAAGGTCAATCCATAGGTTACAAGAAAGTGTCGATTGGCCCGGGCGTTCTAAATCAGTTCGAGGACTCATTTTGCCTCTGGGAATTCTAAGTGGCTTGAATAATATATCCACATCAAAACAGTTAGAGATAATGCCCTATGTACTGGCAGGTTATAGTAATAAGACGCACATGAACATAGGTCTAGATATGCGATATGGTTTGACGTCAAATAGTGTTATGAAATTGACCTTTAACCCAGATTTTGGACAGGTTGAGGCGGATCCTTCAGTTCTAAATTTAACTGCTTTTGAAACATTCTATGAAGAAAAACGTCCATTTTTTTCAGAAGGTTCTGAGTTTTTTAATCATCGTATTTCATTATTTAACTCACGAAGGATTGGTAGAAGGCCTGGCTATTATATTCCAGATGATGGAGAATTAGAAAATATACCCGACTACACTACTATTTTAGGTGCTAGCAAAATTATGGGAAGTACGGGATCTGGTATTAATTATGGTCTAATCGGAGCTTCTACTGCTCAAGAAACAGCCACACATATTGATAGCCTAGGTTCTAGCGAAATAATAATTGAACCAAGAACAAATTATTCTATTGGTCGCATTGAGATTCCTGTGATCAATAATATTTCAAGATTTGGGATAATGGCAACAGATGTCTCTAGAAGGGATAACTCTGGTGCAACTATTATTGGAACAGATTGGAAGGTTGGGGTTTTGGAAAATAGATTGTTTACTAATGGGCAGATCATTCATTCTAATACTAATAACATAGCAGGCAATGCATTCCGTTTTAACTTCGGATATTTAGACCCGATCTGGTGGAGTGCACGTTTTTGGTATGGGACATATGATAACAAATTTGATATCAATGATCTTGGATATCTACGTAGAAACGGTGTGTCCTATATTGGGACGAGGATTGAGCTAAGAAAACAAGAACCATGGGGAAACTTTATTAATAATTATATTGAATTTAAATATTCACAGGACTGGAATGGTAAAGGTCTACCCCTTGAACGGGAGATTGAGATTGAACAAGATAATTTGTTATCTAATTATTGGAAAGCTGGTTTTTTTAGTAAAGTATTTTTACCTGCTTACAATGATGAAGATATTTTCAGAAATGAAAATGCGTGGGTATATAAGACAGAACTTTGGGGTTATGCTGGTCCCAGTTTTAGTACTGACCGTCGAAAAAAAGTAGTATTCGGTGCAAATATTGGAACAGGCTATGGTAAAAACAGAGGTAGAGGTTATCGTGTTAGGTTATCATCTAATATTAAGCCCATTGAACCATTAAATATTGAAATAGATGCTATGCAAGATAAGAGTCCTAATTATATGCAGTGGGTTGATATATTAGAGTTCATAGATGATACTGTCAGGGTATATGCTAATTCATTGCTTTTAACTCGAGATATAACATTACGCTTAGACTGGACATTCTCACCTCAAATATCTTTACAATGTTTTGTTCAACCTTTTTTTGCAGATATGAATTACAAGAATTTCTTCCGTTTACAGGCTCCTGAGACAATGAATCTTCAAAAATATGATTATCTTAAAGATTATGAGGACCCTGATTTCAAGTTATATAATACTGTGGGCACTTTTGTTTTTCGTTGGGAGTATCATTCTGGGAGTACCCTATTCTTAGTTTATAACCTTAACCAAAATAGATATTATTCACCATCTGAAAATGAATGGGCAAGGGAAAATGCAAATGCGATTTATTTTAAAATTAATTACTGGTTTAAGAATTAAGTTTATATCATATATATAATATGTTTTTATGTTAAATGATATTATAAATATTATCCTTTCCCTACCCAGTAATCATATTATTTTTGGAACAATTAGCACAGTTTTATGTATCGCAGTAACATGGGTGTATAGTCATAGCTCAAAACAAATTAAGATTATAATTCTAGATACTATCGGGTACTTAGTAATTTTTAATGAGCTGGCTTTTCAAGTTAATATGATATACTATGATGTTTGGAATGTTAGCACATCATTACCTCTGGAGATGTGCTATATATCAGCGCTCCTAATACCAATATATAACCGATATCCAGAATCTAAAATTCTAAAGAACTGGTTTTTTTTTGCAGGATTTGGAGGTTCTTTATTCGCATTTATTAATACAAATTTATCAGAGATGGAACAGATATATGTTTCTATTCATTATTTTTTTGCGCATGGTTTAGTTATTTTTATAATGCTGAGTATTTTTGTAGATGGCTATCGACCCACGTGGAAAGGTTATTTTAATGCAATTCAATGGACATCGATACTTGTAATAGTAATTTTTATAATCAATATTTTAATTGACAGTAATTACATGTTTACTTTTGAAAAACCACAAGGAGTAAACTTTACACTATTAAT
>CAZPHE010000005.1:70215-71533 GCA_964586315.1 uncultured bacterium
AACATGTTAACTTTTCAAAACCCAGACGCAGAAACTTTACACTATTAATGCCTGACTGGCCATTTTACTTTATTATTATGTTAGGAATTGGTCTAGTATTATATACCCTAATGATGCTTATCGCTTTAATACCAAAAAAAGGATAATGTTTTAAGACGCATTGGATATTATCTCAAATTTTTTTTTACGTGTAAATTAAATAGTGAAAAATATTTTTAATATAGTCGGCTTCCAGTCTTGTTGGTGGAGTTGTGTACTTGGTGTGAAAAATGATTTTATTTACCTAGGTCCCATTTTAATGACAATATTTTTGGTGGTTCATTTTTATTCATTTTCATCTAATAATTCTGAAATTAGACTAGTAATTATTTTTGGAGTAATAGGAACTATAATCGATACTAGCATGGCCTATGCTGGCATACTTAAATATAATGGTACTTATACATCAACAACATTAATAGCACCACTATGGATTACTGCTATGTGGTGTGGATTTTCTGCAACTGTAAACCATTCACTTTTCTGGCTTAGAAACCGATATTTTGCATCAACTCTACTTGGAGCAGTTGCTGGACCCTTATCATACTTAGCAGGTGTAAAATTTGAAGCAATTCAGTTTAACATTTCTTCTATAGTTGCATTAATAATTGTTTCATTATTCTATGCGCTGGCTGTTCCAATGATTTATTTGGTAAATGAAAGATTAGTTTTGAATGATCAATCATGAAAAAATATTGTCATTTTTTTATATTTTTCATATCATTCATTTTCAGCGCAGTTCTAGCAAATGGTTATGTAAAAAAACCAATAGATTTATTTAACTCCTTACATAGTAATAAGGGCTGGAAAATTCTGAATTCATATGATAATGTTTCCATTAGTACTAAAAAGATCCAAAGTAAAAATATACTAGCTGTGATGGTTACAAAAGAATTACTCTTGCCAAAGAATATTCTGCAAAATGTTATTATGGACATAGAAAATTATGGAAATTTTCTTCATAATTCAGGGTCGTTTATATCTCGCGAAGTGTTAAAAACATCTACGTTTGTAGATGGATATCAATTTATACCGATTAGTATCCCATTTTTTGATAATAGAGAATATCTATTTCGTATGTATCCAAGTGGTTTCAAAGAAAGTGATGATACATCTATTATTCATTGGTATCTATTAGATAAAGATATGAAGCTCTTGGATAGCGATAATCAAACAGCAACCTATCTTAGCTATGGTGCAGGTCTGTGGGTTGCTGAAGATAAAGGCGACAATAAAACACTTTTTTCATATCGCATTTATATGGATCCTGGGGTGGCTT
>CAZPHE010000006.1:0-59352 GCA_964586315.1 uncultured bacterium
CCATAGGGGTGTATCCTCCAATTTTGTATCCTCTTTATGGATAATTATGGATAGATATGAATAAAGATGAAACAAAAAAGCCCCGCAGTTAAGCGAGGCTTTCTATGAGAGATAAGTGGTATTTACTCTCTGTGCGGGACCGACGAGACTTGAACTCGCGACCTCCGGCTTGACAGGCCGGCGTTCTAACCAACTGAACTACGATCCCAAATCTTTTTTTTTCTTAAACAATAATGCTGTAGGTATTACAATTATATAACCTCCAAAAAGTAGTAATGGTGCCAAGGTTAAGCTTTGAAAGCTATACACTTTCCCATTAATCATAACAAAGTAGCCTAGAATAATCATGATTAACCCTATTATAAATATATAATAATTAATGTTTGAAAATGACCATGAATCATATAAGGTCGAAGTATTAGTTGAATCGTTTTTTTTAAAAAATTTATTCATTTTGGCATCAATATTACGGTTAATTATGAGTCTCCCAAAATCCTTTTTAAATGAGAAATATATTATGATACAGAACAGTTAAAATAATCTTATATTGGGCGCCAAAAATGAGTGAGAAATCAAAGAAAAAGTTTGTGTTTCTGTTTGGATGTGTAATGATAACTTTATTAATCGTTGCACCTTTAGTATCGGTATTATTTTGGCCACAAAAAAACCATCATCCTGTTATAGATGTTACTATCCAGCCGGGCACAAATTTACGCGAAATATCTGAATTGCTGTATAAGAATAAAATTATATCAAATAAAAAAATGTTTCAATTGGCAGTCCAAATTTTAGGAAAAGAAACAAAAATTCCGATTGGAACTTTTCGATTAGTCAAAACTCAGTCAAATTATCAAATTATTGATCAATTAGTTTATGGTGCTCCTGAAGTGATAAAAATTAGAATATTAGAAGGATGGAGTATTGAAAAAATTGCAGAATATCTTAGTAGTATAATGGGCTTTGAAAAAGATGATATAATGGCTTTAGCAGAAGATCAAAATTTTTTAAATTCAAATGGAATAGAGGCAAATTCTTTAGAAGGATATCTTTATCCTGATACTTATTTTTTTTTCAAAGGCGAGACTCAAAAATCAGTATTGAATCATCTGGTCTTACAATATAAATCATTTTGGAAAAAATCATTTAAAATGCGTGCAATTGAATTAGGTATGTCAGAGCATGAGATATTAACATTAGCATCAATTATTGAAGGTGAAGCAATATTTGATATCGAAAGGCCAAAAATTTCTGCTGTATACCATAATCGACTTAATATTGGTATGAAATTACAAGCAGATCCTACTATTCAATATATTATTGATGATGGTCCAAGACGCCTTCTTAATAGAGATTTAAGGATACAATCACCCTATAATACCTATTTGAACAAGGGTCTTCCGCCTGGACCGATTAACTCCCCTGGTAGGAAGTCTATTTTAGCAGCTCTTTATCCTGAAGAAAATGATTTTTTTTATTTTGTCGCTAAAGGAGATGGATACCATTCTTTTTCAACCAATGAAATAGACCATAATAAAGCAAAGAAAAGATTGAAAAAATATCGTCGAAGTATTAAAAAGAAACAAAAAAAGATATGAGTGTAGGAAAGTTAAATAAAATTCAACGTGCAGCAATTGAAGCAAATGATGGTCCTGTTCTGATTTTTGCAGGAGCAGGGAGTGGTAAGACTAGAGTTCTAACCCACAAAATGGTGTACCTAATAAATAAAGAAAAATATAAACCAGAGAATATTTTATCCGTGACTTTTACAAATAAAGCTGCAAAGGAAATGAAAGATCGAGTGATGAAGCTTTTAAAAACTGATATTCTTCCTATTACGATTGGAACGTTTCACTCAATTTCTGCTCGTCTTTTAAGGATGGAGGCAAAACATTTAGGTCTTAATAATCAATTCGCTATATATGATGTTCAAGATCAATTAGATTTAATAAAAGAAGTTTTTAAATATTTAAATATTAGAAAAGACGAGATGACTCCAAACCAAGCTCGTAATCAAATTAGTTATCTAAAAAGTAAAATGATAAGTCCTGAAGATCAGGCTCGTAAGGCAAGAACAGTATTTGAAAAAAAATCTGCGGAAGTTTTTGAAAAATATCAAAATGCATTAAAAGAAAATGATGCCCTTGATTTTGATGATTTACTTCTTTATCCACTTGAACTTTTTGATAATCACCCGAAAATTTTACAAAAATATCAAAAAAAATGGAAATATATACTTGTTGATGAATATCAAGATACCAATAGACCACAGTTTTTTTTCTTAACTAAATTATCTGAAAAATATGAAAAAATTTGTGTTGTAGGTGATGATGATCAATCTATATATGGTTGGAGAGGTGCTGATATTACTAATATATTGGACTTTGAAAAATTTTTTCCAAGTTGTAGGATATTTACTCTGGAAAAAAATTATCGTTCAACTCAACAAATTTTAGACGCAGCTACCGCTGTAGTTACTCATAATGATCGCCGGACCAAAAAAAATCTTATAGCAGAGAATGGTACAGGTGAATTGTTGGGTTTAATAGAAACCACAGATGAATTGGAAGAAGCAGATGCAATAATTTCTGCTTTAGAAAAAGAAATAAAACTACATAAAAGGACTTTTAGCAATTTTGCTGTATTATACCGTACAAATGCACAGTCAAGAGCATTGGAAGATAGTTTTCGAAGAATAGGGATTCCTTATAATTTAGTAGGTAGTATTCGATTTTATGAAAGAAAAGAAGTTAAGGATGTATTGGCATACTTAAAATTAGTAATCAATCTAAAAGATACTGTCTCTCTTCGCCGAATTGTCAATTTTCCACCTCGAGGTATTGGGATGAAAACAATGGATAAATGTGTTGCTCAAGCTGGCGAAAATAAGATAGAATTATTTCAGGTTTTGAAAGATGCTGACCTATTGCCAATACGTGGTAAACAATCAGAATCCCTAATTAAATTCTATAAGCTAATAAAGAAGTATTATAGTTTTAGAAAAAAATTTAGTGCCAGTGAGCTAAGCCGTAGTTTAATAGAAGAAGCAGGTGTTTTAAGGCATTTCAAACAATCACAAGATTTGGATGATAAAGAGCGTTATGAAAATGTTAAAGAATTATTAAATAGTATTGATGAATTTTCTGCTAGAAAGCCTAAATCGCAATTAAGTGATTTCCTTGAAGAAGTCTCTTTGTTAACAGATATTGATCATTGGAATGATTCAGAAAACCGTGTAGCACTTATGACTGTTCATTCTTCAAAAGGTCTTGAATTCCCAGTTGTTTTTGTTGCAGGTTTAGATGAAGGGTTATTTCCATTGTACTCTAATTTAGAGAAAAAAGAAGACTTAGAAGAAGAGAGGCGTCTTTTTTATGTTGCTTTAACCAGAGCGCAAGAGCGAGTATTCCTTTTATATGCAACTAATCGTCGAAGAATGGGAGGTGATAATGTACTAGGCATGCCAAGTCGTTTTATAGGCGAGATACCTAATAAATATTTAGATAGGATTGAATTTCAATCAGCACTTACTCGTAGAGTTGTTGGTGGGTCACTACAGAAGAATACTAAAGTTAGAGTAACTCGTACGGTTACAACATTTGATGATTTTAAAGTGGGAGATATGGTAGAACATTCTATTTTTGGTATTGGAAAAATTATGGTATTAAGTGGCACAGGTGAGAACCAAAGAGTAGGTGTAGTATTTAGAGATGGTACAAAAAAGAAATTGATTGTTAAATATGCCAACCTAACAAAGTTAAACTAATTGTTAGATTCTACTGTTTTACTAATTAAGAACTCTATTATATTTTAGCTAATAGGAAATAGTTACATATAAAAATTGAATAATGAAAAATTAATTAAAATTCTTCGCAAAGAGGGATTGCGGTTTACTAAGCAAAGAAAAGCAATTTGGGATGAAGTTAAAACCAACTCTGATCATCTTGATGCTGAAGATTTATTTTATAATATTAAATCAAAGGGTGTTGAAATATCTAGGGCAACGGTGTATCGTACCATAGATATGTTAGCAAGGAATAATCTTGTTCGTAAAATGGATGTAGGTGATGGGAGGTATCGTTACGAGCTTAGAAAAGAGGATGAGCACCATGATCATATGATTTGTTTAGAGACAGGTGATATTATTGAGTTTTTTAATCAGGAATTAGAAGAATTGCAGGAGAAAATTGCAAGAGACCATGGTTATGCTGTTGTAAGGCATATTCATCAACTATTTGTAAAACCAATTAAATAAAAAAATCTTCAATTCAATCCTATTTTTACAAAAGTTGTTTTATCATTTTTATTGAACCAGTATTGGTTTTTCCTATCTCTATTTATCCCATATCTTGATATATTTTTAAACTACGATTTTCAATTTCATTAAGCAATTTTTTTGCCATTCCTTTATTTCTATGTTTTGGTTCTATAAATAGATGGAATATTTGAATAGAATTTACATATAATGAGAAACTAACATGTCCATAATCCAATTTTGATATTTTAGTATAATTGTTGTTAATCTATTTTTATTTGGATGGTAGAATTTCTAAATCCATTTTCTAAAAATAAAAGGATAAGAAAAACTTGTAGATACAAAGTTTAATGCTTTTGGATCTTTAAACCATTGGGTAAGAACAGGCTTCATTATTTTGCAATCTTCTTTTTGTGAATATGAGATTTCTTCTAGAGTATATTCATATAGTACCATAATAAAAATTACTATTGATTTCAAAATATAATTGTATCATTAGAAAAATAAAAAATGAAAAAACTTACACCTATATCGGACTTTAAAAAGGGAGATCTTATTCAAGGATTTTATTTATGTGTAGAAAAAAATATGAGGCAAACAAAGGGAGGCGATTTCTACTTGGATTTAGAGCTACGTGATATAACAGGACATATTAGTGCTAAAGTATGGAACAATGTAGCAGTTTTCAATAAAAAGTTCGAAAGTGGTAATGCAGTTGCTGTCTCAGGCTATGTAGATTCTTTTTTAGAACGATTACAGCTTAATGTAAAAAAAATTAATAAAGCAACGATTCAACACTATGGAAGATATGGTTTTGATCCTATTAAAATAGTTCAGGCATCAAAAAAAGACCCGGAAAAAATGTGGAAACAACTGGAGTTGATAATCAAAAGTATTTCACATAAAAAGCTCCAAAGACTTGTAACTATTATTTATAAATCAAATAAAAAAAAGTTAATGTTCCATCCAGCATCTATCAAAATAAACCATAATTATAGATCTGGGTTTTTGGAGCATGTTTTTAATATGACTCAAATTGCAAAAAAAATATGTCATCTTTACCCTATAGACCGAGATTTAGTTATTACAGGTGTTATGTTAATTAATATTGGGAGATTAAAAGGAATTAGTTCTGGGTATGAGGCAGAGAATACTAAAGAAGGTAATCTAATTGGACATGATGTCATTGGTCGAGAAATGGTTCTTGATGCTATATCCAGAATAAGCAATTTTCCTAAAATGTTATCTTTGAAAATAGAAAATATAATTTTAGCAAAAGAAATAATGAATTTTACTGGAGATGTGATAAAACCTTCTTTCCCAGAAGCATTATTTGTTTATTTTATTGAATTGATTGATTCAAGAATGAATCTTATGGAAATGATTATAAAAAATGACCAACAAACTGGTGATTTTACAACAAGACATAATTATTTCCAGATTCCATTATTAAAAAAAAATGAGCCTGATTAAATATTTTTGTTGAAAAGTAGTCCTTCGTATGATCAGTAGTCTATATTATTTAACAAATAGTAATTTAAATATTTAAAGATTTTAAAACTTAGAATGAAGATATTCTTGAATATTGCAGTAGTTTCTATTTTAAGTTCTCAATCTATGATAACAATTCCATTTGACTGGGGTGGTCAATTCGGATATATCAATTATTGTGGTGCAATTTTATGGAATCAGGACTGGCGTTCAAAAAATCTATTTTTTGATGGAACCTGGGCACTATACCCACGTATGTATGGTCCTGAAATCGAAAATGGATTTTTAAATAATACTATTGATACACTAAATGTGAAAAGTAAACCAAAGATAAGTTCATATTTCAAATATGATCAAGGTGATTATGCATTGGATAACTTTTCTCTTGGAGCTGAATATAGTATAGAACATAGATTAATTAATTTGCATGGATTTAAAAGAACATTTTCCGGACCTTTTAATCAATATGCAAATGGTACTTATCAGCCATTGCAACAAACCTATTTAATTTCGTATAAATCATTTAAAGGTTCAGACTATGGCGGAATATCAATAGGGCATTTTATTACATATTCAGGATTCCCTGATTATGAAAGTATTAGTTTGTTAGAAAATAGAATTTCAAATGCTAATATTTTTTGGAATAAAACTTTTGAAACTTTTAAAGTAAAAGTAAATATAGATCAATTTTTACAGCGTTATAGAACACAGCATTCTGATGCAGTAATTAGAGGAAATCGATTTTTAACTAGGAATCAATATCAATGTGAAATTTTCTATAATAGTAATATACATAATATTTTTTCAATAGGTTATAATTTGAATAACAGAAATGTGCGTGTAGATAATAATTATTTTAATTTTTATTGGAATGAAATTTTCTTGACCTATAAATGGTACTTTATTGATCTTAGATATGTAATTATTTCAAATAATAGAGATTATTATTATGGTTATAATTTTTTATTTCAGAAAGAGTTAGGCTTTTTCAGGATAAAGTTAAATCATTTATCAAAATATTATCCAATTCACCCTTATTATATACTAGGTCATAATATTCTGAATATATCTATGTTTATAAATAAAAAATATAATATTGCAGAGTTGTATTTTGATTGGAGATCAAATACTTCTTCAATAAAAATATCTCAAATAGTGGATGATAAAAACTTTTGGGTCAATACTTCTTTATACTCTTATATGTATCAATCTGATTTCTGGAAACATAAATATTTACAATTGAGTTTTAATCATAAAATTAAAATTCTACCTAATCTTGGTCTCTATGCATCCTATATGGTACAAGAAAAAGATAATATTTATTCCGGTGATATAGGTAGCATATTTACGATAAGGTTAAAATCTAGCTTTAACTTGTTTAAAAATTTTTTAAAAATAAATTTTAATAGTGAATTAAATCGTTTCGGGGATAGAGGATCCAGATTGCATTCTAGTATAAATCCAATAGAGATGGTACCTTTATTAAATATTTATACTGATTTACCAAACTATAATAAAGATAAATTAAATCCAGTTAATTTAATTAATGCAAGCATTGAAGCAAATGTATCATCCTTTGCAATTAGTTTTGAATGGATTAATATAATGGAAATAATCTTGGGAAATTTAGGATCAGATAATGATAACTATTTAACTATACATCCTCAAATGCCTGCATTAGGAGGTCAGATGAATTTATCTATTGAATGGCATTTTCAAGATTAATAACCCCATATTTCAAAATCACCTGGTAAAGCATCAACACCTAATGTTCTAATATGATTACCATGCTCATCATGTATATAAACAGTATCTGGTGCAACATAATCGCTAACTCCTAAAAATACCATTTGATTATCTGAGCTGGCAGAATAAATGTTGCTATAATTTCCAATTCGTGCAGAGTGCTTTAGACTTAAATCGGTTTCAATTGGAACCACACCTCCATTTGCGGTCCTATAAATTTGATTATTTAATTTCATAACATTTCCTCCACAAACTGTACCAGCTCCATAATTGATAATTGAAATTTCTCCAGTTTGAATATTTACCTTACTAGAACCATAGAATGCTTCCCATGATGAATTATAAAATGTTCTAGAAACCCATAATATTTCTTCATCAAGAATCAAATGTTGCGGACCAAAACCTACTTCATAAATTTCTATAACTGATTCTGTTTTTAAGTCTATTTTTGCAATAGTGGACCCTTCATTTTTATCATATAATTCAAGGTTGGAAATACTAACCCATAGATGGAGACTATCTGAAACTATATCTTCAGGAATACCATCCAATGTTATAGATGATTCAATATCATACGTGTTTAAATTTAAAACTTTAATATCTTTTGTATTCCAGTTGGTAAAGTATATTTTATTATTTACAACACACATTTCGCGAGGGCTGGAGTTATTAGTTGGAATTTCAAAACCGGGTAGTTTAAGACCTGTCTCAGTTATACTATATCTTTTAATCAGATGACTATTGTTTACAATAACGAATAGTTTATCATTATAGACCAACAAAGATTGTACTACATCACCAACATTTTCAATAAATTGGATTTTTTTATCACCTGAAAACACAGATATTGAACCATCACTATTTCCAAAGGTACCTTCTGATGCAACAAAAAGGAGAGATGATTCTGGATTCTCCTTAATATTATCTTCGCAGGCAATATTAATAAAGAGTAAAAGTGGGATTATGATATGCATATTGATGTCCAATTATTTAAAATAAATTATATAGATTTTATATATTTTAGTTTTACTTTTCTTCCAAAAATTATATTCTAATGTAACCAATTATAAAAGATTTCTTACTATAAACGATCCTTGGGTCAAGTTAAATTACCATTCAAATAATTGTTTATTCAATATTAAATAATTGATTTTTGAAATAGATTTAGTCTAATGGGCAAAATAAAAATGATGTGGTTTATAACTTCAGTTGGATCTGCACCTATCTATAATAAGCCAAGTTTTAATTCTAATTGTTTAACTGAAACAGTTTATGGAGAGTCAAATAAGATTTTGGATTCAAAAAAAAACTGGATTTACATAGAATGTCAAGATGGTTACAAAGGATGGATAAATGAATTTTATGGGGCAAAACAATTATTTAAGAATAGAGCACAATTTATTATTGCCTATCCAAATGAACATGGACTATTCGATCCAGATTATCCATTCAGTTCTAGAGTAAAAAAAAAAGTAATTGGGGCTAAACCTATAGATCAGCCTTTAGATTTTAATGAATTAATTTATTTAGCAACTAAGTTATTAGGTATTCCATATAAATGGGGTGGAAAAACTTCCCTTGGCTTTGATTGCTCTGGATTAGTACAATCTGTTTTAAAAGTTTGTGGATATAATGTACCTAGAGACTCCTATCAACAAAAAGATTTTTTTCGAAATCATAAAATCAATATTATCGATGCACAACCAGGAGACCTTCATTTTTTTGGTAAATTAGGCAAGGTTTCGCATGTTGGATTTTCTACAGGAGGAGATGGAATACTCCATGCCCAGGGTTCTGTAAAAAAAGAATCCTTAAATCCAAATCATACTAATTTCAATAAAAATCTTTTTGATCTCTATCTTTCAAGCAATTCTATTAGACGTAAATTCAAAAGGTGAAAATACTTAAATCTAATTCAGTTAATGGAAATCTGCTAAATAGAGCAGTGCTAGTTTTAAATGCAAATTATTCGCCATTGACTGTTTGTACAGCAAGACGCGCTATATGCCTGGATTATTTAAAAAAAATTGATATTTTAGCTAATTATAATGAAAAGGTTCATAGCCCATCACTTTCTTTAGCATTACCAAGTGTGATTAAAATAAGAAATTATGTTAGATATGATAATTTATCGGTTGAACTCAATAGAAAAAATATTCTTGCTAGAGATAAAAATGAGTGTCAATACTGTGGTGCTTCAAAAACACCACTAACAATTGATCATATTCTACCAAAAGGAAGAGGTGGTTATGATTCTTGGGAAAATCTAGCCACTGCTTGTAAACCGTGTAACCAAAAAAAAGGGGACCGTATTCCTGAAGAAGCAGGAATGCCACTTAGGCGCATTCCAAAGCGTCCTAATAGGCTTCATTATTTTCAAATATTTGTTCAGGATTATCAAAAAGATTGGAAACCGTATCTTTTTATGGAACCATTTAGAGTTAATTAATTTATATGCACCAAAAAAATAATTTACGGGTTTTAAGTGGAATTCAACCTTCAGGTTCTCTTCACCTTGGAAATTATTTTGGAATGATGTCTAGGATGATTCATTACCAAACTGAAAATGAATTATTTTGTTTTATAGCAAATTATCATGCATTAACAACTTTACCAGAGCCAGATATATTGTCATCTAATACTTATAATGCAGTTTGTGATTTTCTTGCATTGGGCTTAGATCCAGAAAAATCAACATTTTGGGTTCAATCAGACGTTTCTGAGGTTACAGAGTTAACATGGATTCTTTCATCACAAGTAACATTAGGACTAATGGATAGAGCTACATCATATAAGGATAAAATTTCCAGAGGTTTGAAATCTAATATGGGACTTTATTCTTATCCAATTTTAATGGCAGCAGATATTCTATTATTTGATACGGAAATTGTTCCTGTAGGAAAAGATCAAAAACAGCATCTTGAAATAACCAGAGATATTGCATCTAGATTTAATCATAATTTTGGTGACATATTTGTAATACCAGAAGCAGATATTAAAGAAGCAACTAAACTTGTTCCTGGAATTGATGGTCAAAAAATGAGCAAATCATATAATAATACAATTCCAATTTTTGATTCTGATAAAAGAATTAGAAAAAGAATAATGAAAATTATAACAGATGGTACAGATATTAATGACCCAAAAGATATAAATACGCCCTTATTTCAACTATACAGCCTATTCCTTAATGCAAAAGAGAAACAAGTATTATCAGATCGGTATACTCAAAAAGGTTTACGTTATGGTGATATAAAACAGGAATTATTTGAAAAAGTCATGGATCATTTTCAACCTTTTAGGAAAAAAAGGCAGAAATTAGTTTCTAACCCTGATTATGTACATGATGTATTAGAATTAGGAGCAAAAAAAGCAAAGTTAATAGCTAATGAAGTTTTAGAAAGAGTCAGATCTATTGTAGGAGTGAATTACAATTAATGTCATATAGGATACAATTATCTAATTTTGAAGGTCCTTTGGATTTATTACTTTATTTTATACGTAGAGATGAATTAGATATTTGCGATATACCTATAGCAAAGATTACAAAAGATTTTATTGATGTAATTGAAGAATGGAAACGTCTGAACATGCTGATAGCTGGAGATTTTATTGTAATGGCCTCAACTTTAATGCGAGTTAAAGCTAAAATGATGATTCCAAGACCAGAATTAGATGATACAGGAGACATCATAGATCCCAGAACTGAACTTATGCAGCAATTGATTGATTATAAACGTTATCGCGATGTTGCTGAAACTCTAAATGATTTAGCTTCCAAAAATGGTCATTATATTAAAAGGCAATTTGAACAAGAATTAACAAATATTGAGGAAGATGAATTTAATTCATTGTTTAAAGATGTCACTCTTTATGACCTTGCTAAAGTTTTCAAAAAAGTAATGGAAAATAAACCAGTGATTTCTCAATTTGAACTCAACCGAGAACCAATCAAATTAGAAAAGCAGAAAGAAATTATAATTAAGTATTTCGATGGTGAGGGAAAATTAAGATTTACAACTTTTTTAAATAAACTTAAATCTAGATTGGAAGTGATTGTAACTTTTTTGGCTGTATTAGATTTGATAAAAGAAGGTATCTGTACATTAAATCAATCCAATGTTTTTGGAGAGATTATTTTAATACATTTAAAAATAGAAGCCTGATGAATAGTACAGAAGTAAAAAAAATTATAGAGGCTTTGCTTTTTGCAAGTCCTGATCCTCTAACTCAGACAAAAGTGAATATTGTATTTAATCCCGATACATTCAATCTTAAGAAAATTATCGATGAATTAAATAAGCAATATATTAAAGAAGATCATGCATTTGAAATACAGACGATTGCTGGTGGTTATCGATTAGTTGCAAAAATGGAATATGAGTTATTTATTCGCAGGATGCTTAATAAAACAGGACGGTTACGTTTATCCAATGCAGCATTGGATTGTCTATCAATCATTGCATATAAACAACCAATTGGTCGATATGAGATTGAGGCAATAAGAGGTGTTGACTCCAGTGGAGTACTTAAAACACTTTTAAACCGTGATTTAATAAAAATAAAAGGTAGAGATAGCGGACCAGGTAGACCACTGTTATATAAGACAACAATTAAATTTTTAGAATATTTTGGTCTTAACCGTTTATCTGATATGCCAAAATTAAAAGAAATTTCAGAGTTGCTAGATGCAGACCCATCTTTAGGTGAACAAATTGCAGTTTTTCAGGATGACATTTCAGAACAAAATAATTCAGATCAACTACCACCAGAAGTAGCGCAAGGTTGATATGCGTTTGAATAAGTTTTTATCTCAAGCTGGTATTGGATCTAGAAGGGAAGCTGATAAATTGATCCAAATGGCAACAACAAAAATTAATGGGGAAATTTGTATTGATCCTGCTTATAATGTAAAAAAAAAGGATATTGTTAATTTTGATGGTAAAAAGGTTTCGCCAATAAAAGAAAAAATAGTATTGATGCTTAATAAACCCAAAAGAGTTATTACAACTGTAAAAGATACACATGGAAGAAAAACAGTAATGGATTTAATTCCTTCAAATATAAGATTAACTCCCATTGGACGCCTTGATCAAGATACTACAGGTCTTTTATTATTAACAAATGATGGTGATTTGCAAGAATATTTAACTCATCCAAAAAATCAAATTCCTAAAGTTTACCAAGCAGTTATTAAAGGGAAAATTTCACAATTGCAAATTGAAAGACTTACAAAAGGTGTTTATATTGGCAATAAGGAATATGGTAGAGCTGAAGTTGTTGAAATTAAAATAGTAAAAGGAAGGTCGACAATTTTGCTTCGTTTAAAACGAGGTAAAAAGAGAGAGATCAGACGTATTTTTTATAGGTTAAAATTAAATTTAGTTAATTTAAAACGTATCAGTATTTCAAAACTTAAATTAGGTAACCTTGAAATAGGATGTTATAGATTACTAACAAAAAAAGAAATTAATCTACTTAGGAATTAAGAGGATATATAAATTTTTCAAGATCTTTTCTTCATTATGAATTTATTACAATAAAAGGTAATATTGCCGGCTTATTGAGAGTTTAATCCCATGATAATCGCTATTGATGGACCATCAGGATCTGGAAAGAGTACCACAGCAAGAGGAGTTGCAAAACGCTTGGCTATCACTTACTTGGATACTGGCGCAATGTATCGTGCAGTGACTTGGGGTTTGATAGATGCTAATATTGATCCTATTGATAAGGTAAAAGTTTCTAATTTTCTTGAAGGTTTGGAAATTAAATTTGATTCATCAAATAATATCTGGTTGAATGGGAAGGATATTTCTATGGAAATCAGAACAAAAAAAATTTCATCAAAAGTAAGCACAATAAGTGCCTTACCTAAAATAAGGGAAAAAATGGTTAAAATCCAAAGGGAGATTGCAGAGGGAAATGATTGTATTTTAGAAGGACGTGATATTGGCACTATAGTTTTTCCAGATGCTGATTTTAAGTTTTTTTTAGTAGCAGATAAAAAAATACGGGCTAAGCGAAGAATGATGGATTTTAAAAATCTTGGAGAAAGCGCTGAAATATCTGAAGTATTAGCTGATCTTGAAAAAAGAGATGCATTTGATTCAACGCGGATTCATTCTCCCTTGAAAAGGGCAACAGATGCAATAAAAATTGATACATCTCATATCACAATTGATAAGCAAATTGATAAAATAGTTAACTTAATTAATAAAAAATAAAAACATGAGGAACATCGAAGTATGTTTGAAAAACAGAATGAAGAAAATGTAGTTGAAGAGGTTTTAGATAAATATGAAACAGATAATGATGAAAAAAAAACCAGCGTTGAAGATGCGCCTGCTACTGAAAATGTTACAGAATTAACAGATTATTTAAATCCTGATCTTTTTAAGGATATTAAAGTTTTAAATAATGATGAACTTTTAGAAGAACAATCTGATGAGAAAATAAGTGGTGAACTTGAAAAGTTATATTCAAGTACTTTTGCAGATATATCAGAAAACACCTTGATAGAGGGTCGTGTAGTAGGAATGAATGAAAAAGATGTATTGATAGATATTGGATTTAAATCTGAAGGAATAATAGATAGAAATGAATTTAATGAAAAGGAATTGCCAAAGATTGGTGATCAAGTTGAAGTATATCTGGAGTTTATTGAAGATGCTAGTGGAAATACAATTCTTTCAAAAGAAAAAGCAGATTTTATGCGCCGCTGGAAGGAATTGAATGATGCTTTTGATAATGAAAAAATAATTAAGGGAACAATTGTTCGTCGAATCAAAGGTGGCCTAATTGTAGATTTGGGTGTTGTCCAAGCATTTTTACCCGGTTCCCAAGTTGATGTACGACCCATCCAGGACTTTGATATTTATTTAGAAAAAGAAATTGAACTTCGAATTGTAAAATTTAATGAAGCTCGAAAGAATATTGTTGTATCGCATAAAATTATCCTAGAAGATAGTCTTAAAGAACAGAGAGAAGCATTATTTAAAGAACTTGAAGTTGGCTCAATAATGGAAGGTAGAGTTAAAAATATTACAGATTTTGGTGTTTTTGTAGATCTAGGTGGTATAGATGGATTATTGCATATTACAGATCTTTCATGGGGAAGAGTCAATCATCCTTCTGAATTACTAGAACTTAATGATGCAATTACTGTTAAAGTCATAGAATATGATGAAGAAAGAAAAAGAGTATCTTTAGGTCTAAAACAACTTAGTCCTCATCCATGGGAAGATGTTGAGATAAAATTTCCTATAGGTAATGTAGTTAAAGGAAAAGTTGTAAGTCTTACAAATTATGGTTGTTTTATTGAATTGGAACCGGGTATTGAAGGATTAATTCATCATTCAGAAATTTCATGGACAAAACATATAAAAAACCCATCAGAAGTATATTCTATGGGTGATGAAGTAGATGCTAAGGTACTATCAATTGATATTGATGAAAGGAAAATAAGTTTAGGAGTGAAACAACTTACACCAGACCCATGGGTAGAAATTGAAGAAAAGTACATGGTTGGTACAGTGCATAAAGTAATGGTAAAAAACTTAACTCAATTTGGAGCTTTTGCAGAGTTAGAAGAGGAGATCGATGGATTAATACATGTTTCAGATATGTCTTGGACTAAAGTTGTGAAACACCCTAAAGAAATAGTTGAAAAAGGTCAAGAAATTGAAGTGAGGATATTAGAAATTTCCAAGGAAAACAGGAGAATTTCTTTAGGCTATCGTCAAGTAAAAGATGATCCGTGGCCTGAATTAGTGAACTATTTTGATGTTGGAAAAGAAGTCAGTGGTGAAATAATCCGTATACTTGATAAAGGTATTATTATCAAATTGGAACATGAAGTAGAAGGTATAATTCCTTTTGGTAAAATGTCAAAAAAAGATAGAAAATCTCTCGCAAATCAATATGAAGTCGGAGCAAATTTATCTGGTATTGTAATGAAAGTTTCTCCAGAAGATAAAAAAGTAATTCTGTATAAGGAAGAACTTGCGGGGATAGCGAAAAGAACATCTGCGAATGATGAGGTTAAACAATATCTTAATAATCAAAATACTGATTCAGGAGCAAAACTAGAATTGCCACAAGAATTATTAGATTTAGCTAGTCAGGCAGAGAAAGAAACTGTAGATGATGCATCCGAAAAAAAAGACTCTAAACCTAAAAAAGAGACCTAATTTCTTGGCAAGGAGTGTATCCATTCCTTGAATGTAAAAATAAAAATAGATTCTTTATTGAAGCAAAGAGTCGCTATGTCTTTAGTTGCATTTGGGCTAGCTCTTCTTCTTTGGATTTTTGTTGTATCTAAAAACGAATATACTATGGTCTTGGATTTACCTATCGAGGCAAGAAATCTTAGTGTACAAAAAGCACATAAAGAAGAAGTCCCTCCTTTTGCTTCCGTTCGACTTAGAGGTACGGGAAGAGATTTGTTTAAGTCATTTTTATTAAAAAATTTTGCGCGATTTAAATTAGTTTTAGACTTAGAAGGTATCTCACAGGAATATGAATTCAATTTAAATGAATATTTTGAAAAATATCCAAGAAAAGTTGTTTTACCTTTGAATTATAATGTTTCTTTTGTAGAAGTTGTTTATCCAAATCGTATTAAGATTAGTTTAGATGAATATCGATTGAAAAAAGTCCCTATTTTATCAAATATATTAATCATACCTGCACCAGGATATATGTTAGTAGGAAATCCTAAAATCAACCCCCACGAATTAGAGATTGCGGGTCCAAAGGAAGAATTAGCATTGATAAATCATGTTGAAACTGTATTTGATACAATTAGTGGAATAGTTTTTCCATATTCAGGGATAGTTGCTTTAGAGTCGTTTGGAAGATTAATTAAATTTTCACAAGAAGAAATTAATATAAACTTTGAAATACAGGAGATTAGTGAAAGAATTATAGCAGATATACCCGTAGTTATTGAAAATATACCTGAAAAAATAAGGGTATTCCCTTCGCCTCAGACTGTATCTTTAACAATAGTTGGAGGTATTAAAAGAATCACTGCTATCAATCCTGATGAAATAAATGTTGTTATTGATTTTAATAGATGGAATTATCAAATACAGTTTTATGAACCTATAGTAAAAATACCATCAGATATTCTAAGCTGGAGAGATATATCACCGAAAAATCTTGAAATTGCTGTCGCTCGTGAAATAAGATGACTATTCTAGGTATTGAAACATCTTGTGATGAAACTGCAGCATCAGTCTGTAGAGGAGAAAAGATAATTTCAAGTATTGTTAATCAACAAAATATTCATAAAGGTTTTGGTGGTGTGGTTCCAGAAATTGCATCTAGAGAGCATGAAGTATTATTAAATAGTGTTGTAGATCGATCTGTAAGTGATGCAAATATAGATCTTACCGATCTTGATGCAATTGCGGTAACTCAGGGACCGGGTTTAACTGGTTCACTCTTAACAGGAATTACTTTTGCTAAAGGATTAGGAATTGGTTTGGGAATTCCAGTAATCCCTATAAACCATCTTGAAGGTCATATCTTTGCTAATTTTTTAGCAGATAAAACATTGGAATTTCCTTTTGTTTGTCTTCTAGTTTCTGGCGGTCATACTCAACTTTGGTATATAAAAGAAATGGAAGAAT
Source organism: uncultured bacterium (assembly GCA_964586315.1). Lineage (GTDB taxonomy): Bacteria > Fidelibacterota > Marinisomatia > Marinisomatales > UBA1611 > CAZEER01. The sequence goes on from CAZPHE010000006.1 coordinate 17,128, forward strand.
ATGAATTGTTAGGAGAAACAAGAGACGATGCAGCAGGAGAAGCATTTGATAAAGGTGCTAGAATATTTGGATTAGGATATCCTGGTGGACCTGAGATTGAAAAAGAAGCAAAAGGTGGAGATCCGTATAAAATTCAATTTCCAAGAAGTTTACTGGGGGAAAATAGTTTAGAATTCAGTTTTAGCGGCTTGAAAACATCCTTATTGTATTATATGGATGGTTTCATTGAAAATTCATGTATTCAAAAAAAAGATGTTATTGCTAGCTATCAGCAGACCATCATAGATATTTTAATAGAAAAAGTAAAAAGAGCAATATTAAAGATGAAGGTGGATACTTGTGTAATTGCAGGTGGAGTTGCCGCTAATCAAAGTTTGAGAAAACAATTAAATGTTTGCTTATCAAATACTAAAATCATATTTCCTTCTTTAAAACTTTGTACTGATAATGCAGCAATGATTAGCTATTTAGGTGCATTAAAAATGAAAAAAAGTGTAAATAATTCAATGGGATTTAGTGCATCACCCAATTTAAAGTTAGTCTCATCTTGAAATTTGAATTTGCTGATCCTAATCAATTGTTTTGGTTGTCATTTATTTTATGGCTTTTACTAATCTATATTGGTTTATCTAAATCATTATCTATAAATAAAATACGAGTCACAATAATTTTACGTATAATCTCTGTTGGAGTTATTGTTTTTCTTTTTTTAGAACCAAAATTAAATTTTTTAAATATAAGTAAACATGATTTGGATTGGCATATTTATGTTGACCGATCATTAAGTATGGCATATCATAAAAATCCATCGGTGGGTTCTTTAGTCTCTGGAATAGATGAAATTATAGATAAACTGAATAGTAAAATGGTTAAAACAAAAATTTATGGTTTTGGCTCTAAGTTAGACACAAATTGGATATATGGTGAAAAAAATATTCAAGATGGTTCCACTAGTATTGGAGAAGTATTTAACCATTTAAAATCAAATAAAAATAATAAAATAGCAGGTTCGATATTAATTACAGATGGTCAAATCAATCTCGGTCCAGAAATTCCTAATAAACATTTGGATGATGTAAAACCTATTTATGTTTTAGGTATTGGAGATAACAGTCCATTTGTTGATATCTCTATCCAATCAATTGATGCACCACCTGTAATTATCAAAGGAGAAAATGCAGAGCTAGAAGTAATGATTGCTTCAAGTGGTAATGTTAATCAAAAACTAAACATTATGTTATATTCTGAAAAAAAATTATTAGGCTCTAAAATCATTACAGTATCTGGGGAAGGGAGTCTAGAACGTGTAAGATTTATGATTAATCCTGATCATACAGGTGAAATGCAATATAAGGTACAAGTTAATGCTCTTCCTGATGAAATTAATATTGAGAATAATAAACAAGTTGTATCCATACAAGTTTTAAAAAATTTATATAGAATTGCGATTATTACTGGTGCACCAAATTTTAATACGCAAATCATAAAAAAAATTGTAGCTATGAATTCAAAATTTGAATTCGATCATTTTGTTTTTCAGCCTGATGGGTACTCAGAACCATTAAAGAAATTTTGGGATACAAAATATGATCTTATCATTTTTGATAATAATCCTGTTCAAATTAATTCAAAAGAATGGGCTTCGTATATAAGGGTATTCGCAAAAAAAATCTTATCTCAAAAAACAAGCTTAGCGATTGTTGTTGGACATGATATGAATAAGGAAATTTTTCAATCTTATTTAAATCTAATGGATTTAAATGTAAAAGAATCAGTAATTGAACTTCATTCAGATTATCAATGGGAATTAACTTCTAATTGGGAATCGTTTTTCCCTTTCTATAGTGATGAAATAGGAAATAAAAAATTATTTAATTATCCACCGTTATTTATAGATATGGAAATAGATTCATTAGGTGGTACAGTATTAGCAAATTTTTTGATATCAGAGATGGAAGTACCATTACTAATATTGGCAGAAAAAGCACCACTTAGATATATGGTGTGGACATCACCTGATTTATATCAATTATATTATAAAACACAAAATACAGAATATAAAGACTTCTCAAATCAAATTTTACAACCTGTTTTTTCATGGTTAACTAGAACAAGTAATGAAAAAGATTTTTATTTTAGATCAAGTAAAAATTCATATCAACAAGGGGAACAGGTATCAATAAAAGGGAAGCCAGTTAGAAATAATCAAATCACAACTGAAGGGTTTATCCATATTTATAATAATGGATCTTTAATTAACACAAAAAAACTAACTTATAATAAAGATGAAGGTTTATATATTGGTCAATTTTGGGCATCTGAATCAGGGAAGTTAGATTATAATATAGAATTAATCTATGGAGATAATTCTATGATCGTTAGTAAAGGTTATGTACAGGTACAAGAAAGTCAAATAGAACTAAATAATGTTTTTTTAAATAAATATCCCTTAAAGAAGTTAGCAGAAATTACACGTGGTGGTTTTTATCATTGGGACGATAAAACAGCCTTAATTAATCAAATTAATAAAAAATCTAAAGATGAAATAATTCACTCAAGAGTTATCCTTTATAAAAATAAAATAATCTTTTTTATTTTATTAATATTACTAACTGTGGAATGGATACTTAGAAGAAGGCTAGGTATGCTTTAACTATTTGGAACAAATAAACCATTATGTAATTTTAGTTTAAGAAAGGAAAAATTATTATGAAAAAGATTGCAGTTATTGGAACTGGTTATGTTGGATTAGTTAGTGGTGCTGGTATTTCAGATTTCGGGCATATTGTTACTTGTGTAGATATAGTTAAAGAAAAAATTAATTTACTAAAAAATGGAAAAATTCCAATTTATGAGCCAGGATTAGATGAACTTGTAGACCGCAATGTAAAAGCAGAAAGATTAAATTTCTCTACTGATATACCTAAAGTCATAAAAGAATCAGAGGTCATTTTCATTGCAGTAGGTACTCCTGAGGCAAAAAATGGTGAAGCTGATATAACTGCTATTGAAAGCGTATCAAAAACTATAGGAGAAAATTTAAATGGATATAAAGTTATATGTACAAAAAGTACAGTTCCAATAGGGACGGGAAGTAAGGTCTGTAAATGGATCAACCAATCCATTAACCATGGAATAGAATTTGATTATGTATCAAATCCTGAGTTTTTAAGAGAAGGCTCAGCAGTTAAAGATTTTTTATGGCCAGATAGAGTTATTATAGGAGCAACAAGGAAAAAGGCTTTTAATATTATGAAAGATGTATATCGACCGATATATATAAATGAAACTCCAATACTACATACAAATGTAGTTACTGCAGAAATGATAAAGTATGCATCAAATGCATTCCTAGCATTAAAAATAAGCTATGTTAACGAAGTAGCAAATTTATGCGATGAGGTAGGTGCTGATATTCATCAAGTAACAAAAGCAATGGGACAGGATGGTAGAATCAGCGCAAAGTTTTTACACCCTGGACCAGGTTTTGGTGGATCTTGTTTCCCAAAAGATACAAAGGCATTTTCTTCTTTTTCAAAGAATAATGGATTGTCAATTCAAACAGTTGAAGCTGCTATCTCTACTAATGTTCAACAGAAAAAACGAATGGTTAATAAAATGGAATCTTTAATTGGTAGTTCTTTTAAAGATAAGAAAATCGCTATCTTAGGATTAGCATTTAAATCTAATACTGATGATGTTCGAGAATCACCAGCTATAAACATGATCAATGCTATTATAAATCAGGGAGGGATTGTAAAAGCATTCGATCCAGTCGCGAATGAATCAATGAAAGAGATATTTCCTAAATTAAATTATTTTGATTCTTGGCAATTAGCATGTAAGAATGTTGATGGTGTGGTAATTATGACTGAATGGAATGAATTTAGAGCAATGAATCTAACATTATTAAAATCTTTATTAGCTAAACCAGTATTATTAGATACTAGAAATATTTTAAGTCCTAGAAAATTAAAAGAACTTGGATTTATTTATGATAATGTAGGTAGAAAAAATATTCTATGATAATTAAGCGAACAATGTTAGAAGGAATTAAGTTAATCACACCCAAGGTTTATAAAGATAGAAGAGGGTATTTTTTTGAATCTTTTAAATCAGTGTTTTTTTCAGAAAATGGATTACCAAAATATTTTTTGCAAGATAATGAAGTAAGATCAGGAAAAAATGTTTTGCGAGGTTTACATTATCAATTAATAAAACCACAAGGAAAATTAGTTAGAGTAGTTGAAGGTAGTATATTAGATGTCGCAGTTGATATTCGTGTTGGTTCACCTAATTTTGGTAAATATATTATGGTTGAACTTTCATCACAAAATCAAAAGATGTTATATATTCCTGAAGGTTTTGCACATGGTTATTTGGTTACATCTGATGATTCTTTAGTATTATACAAATGTACTAATTTATATGATCCGGATGATGAATTCGGTATAAGATGGGATGATAAAAGTATTGGTATTAATTGGAATCACTCTTCGCCTATTATCTCTGATAAAGATAAGTTATTACCATCATTAAAAGGTCAAAAATTTTTGCCAAAATTCTAAAATGAAAACAATATTAATTACTGGAGGCTGTGGATTTATAGGTTCAAATTTTATCCAATATATTTTTGATAAAAAAGAGTCCGTCCAAATTGTTAATCTTGATAAGCTTACTTATTCTGCAAATATTAATAATTTAAAGGATCTACCGAAAAATAATTATAAAATGGTACATGGAGATATATGTGATACAAATCTTCTTAAAAGTCTTTTTCATGAATATCAATTTGATGCTGTAATACATTTTGCTGCAGAGAGTCATGTAGACCGATCTATTGATGGGCCTTTAGAATTTATACAGACTAATATTATTGGGACTTTAGCATTATTAGAAGAATCACGTAAATTTTATTTTAAAACTAAAAATAAGAAATTTAAATTTTTGCATATATCTACAGATGAAGTATATGGGTCACTTAGTAATTTAGGAAAATTTGTTGAATCTTCTCCTTACGATCCGAGTTCACCATATTCTGCATCAAAAGCAAGCTCAGATCATTTAGTTAGAGCTTGGGAACGGACATATGGATTGCCTACATTGATTACAAATTGTTCAAATAATTATGGTCCATACCAATTTCCAGAAAAATTAATTCCATTAATGATAATCAACTGTTTAAATCACAAAGCGTTACCAGTCTATGGGAAGGGAGAGAATATAAGAGATTGGTTATATGTAAGAGATCATTGTGATGCAATTAATTCTGTTTTAAATAAAGGCGAGATAGGTGAAACATATAATATTGGTGGTAATAACGAAATAAAAAATATAGATGTAGTAAAATTAATATGTGAATTATTAGATCAAAAATTGCCAATGCAAAATGGGGGGTCATATTTAGAATTAATTTCTTTTGTTGATGATAGGCCTGGTCATGATTTTCGTTATGCTATAGATTCTAATAAAATTAAAAATGAATTAGGTTGGTTTCCTTTAGAGTCATTTGATAGTGGTATAAATAAAACGATACAGTGGTATTTAGATAATAAAGATTGGTGGAAGTCAATCTACAATAATACATATAGACAAGAAAGATTGGGAATAATCTAATCATGAAAGGTATTATTTTAGCTGGTGGTAGTGGAACAAGGCTTTTCCCAATTACTAAAGTTATTTCAAAACAATTATTGCCTATTTATGATAAACCAATGATTTACTACCCACTTTCAACATTAATGATAGCGGGTATTAGAGATATATTAATTATATCAACAGAAGATGATATTCCTAGGTTTGAACAGCTGTTCGGCAATGGAAATCATTTGGGATTAAATATTTCTTATAAAGTTCAGCCATCACCAGATGGACTTGCACAGGCATTTATTTTAGGTGAGGACTTTATTCAAAATGATTCTGTTTCCTTAATATTAGGAGACAATATTTTTTTTGGTCAAGGGTTGTCTAAAATGCTAGAGAATAGTGTTAAAAAAGTGGAATCAACATCTGAAGCTGTAATTTTTGGTTATAATGTTAGAGATCCCGAAAGATATGGTGTTGTAGACTTTGATGACTTAGGTAAAGTCAGAAGTATAGAAGAAAAACCACCTAATCCAGTATCAAACTTCGCAGTTGTTGGCTTATACTTTTATCCTAATAGTGTTATTAATATTGCAAAAAAGATAAAACCATCAGCTAGAGGTGAATTAGAAATTACTGCTGTAAATCAAACCTATTTGGAGATGGATGAATTATCTGTGGAACTAATGGGAAGAGGTTTTGCATGGCTTGATACAGGAACACAAGAAGCGATGAATAATGCATCCAATTTTATAAAAACAATTGAAGAAAGGCAGGGTTTAAAAGTAGGTTGTTTAGAAGAAATTGCATATCACCAAAATTTTATTAATCGAGAAGATTTAGAAAAACTTGCTACCACTTATTCTAATTCCTATGGTGATTACTTAATGGAATTAATTTCTTTAAAAATTTAAGTATATTAATTACATCTTAAAGTTATAAGACATTCGAAATTCCATTGATAATTTTTCTATGTTTACTCCCATGTAGTCTACTTCTAAAATAGAAAACCCAACATTTTTGAACATCAAATATTTTAAACCAATAGAATAATCTAGACTCTCTATTCTTGATGATCGTGAAAAAAAAACAGATAATAATGACTTTAACTCATATCCAGATTGGAATCGATTTTTTTGATTATCTTCATAATTTTCCTGTACCATTTCTTCTGTTACAATTCCACGTTTTACATTGGAATATTCTATAATAAGTTTATTTTTTCTTAATTGTAAAAAATAATCGATTAAAAATTCTTGAGCATGGGGTCCTGCCCAAAAGCCTAAAGTTTGCATATGACTATAAAAATCATTTACATTATATTTGTGTTTATAAATTCGCTGGTCAGTCCAATTATATTCTAAAACAATGGTCTCATCATCAAAAAAAATATTTCTTGCAATATAACCAAACTGCCATGCAAACCAATTATGATTTTTTGAATTGAAAATCCATTCTGGAGTGAGTTCATCCATAAAAAAGCCTAGATAAAATTTGTGTCCTGAATAAGGTAAAAATAATATATCACATCCCATTTGTATGTTATCTGTATCTCCTAAATAATTTTCAATAGGATAAAATGGTATTATAGGAATTAAATAATGAAAATCTAAACTTCTGGTCGCATAAATAACAGATTCATTGGCACTAAGGATAATTTTTTCAGAAGGCCTCCATTCAATCCTATGTGCTGCAATATTTCTTGGAATATTAATTGATCTTTCACTGTAATTATTTTTATAATATGAAAAACGATTAGTGTCAGAAATCCCACTATTGAGAAAACCGTGAAAGTAAATAAGTTTAATATTTTTTGTGATAGACCAATCAAATCCAATTTGTGGATAAGATGGTACTTTACTTGATATATGTAATGCTCTTTTTCCTGATCCCCAATGCCTATCAAATTTCCCAAAATTAATTTCAAAATTATTTGATATATATTTTATTTTTGTTGTTGCGTATTCTGACCAATAACCAGCTGCATCCTTTGACTCATCGATGTATGGTAAACTTTGTCTAGGTGAAAAATCAAAAATATCTTTTCCAATATTGCCTAACATCCCTAGTTGGAGATATTCTGTATTAATAGACCACTTATCATTTTTATAATAGGCACCTATACCAGTTCCAAAAAATGTAACGGGTTTATTTTTATACATCCAATCATTCCCCCCAGTGGAATGATAAATAAAAATAAGGGGATTAATTATCAAATTATTTGATAAAATTAGAGTTGAAAAAACTGTTACAACAAATATTCCTTTAAAAAATCTCATTACTTATTTGCTTCGAGCTCCAGAAAATAGAATATTTGTAATAGCCTTTAAAAAATATTTTAAATCAGTAATAAACGGGCGTTTTTGTTTTTTATTCAAATACCTAATCTCACTTTTTATAATTTCATCAAATGATTTGGGCAAATCTGCATAATATGGTGGAATTAATCCTGGTTTTAATTTGATTCTTTTTTCTCGAAGATATTTGGGATATAGGCTGAAATAATGTTCACTTAATGCTCTTACACCCATTAAGTTTAAATCTCCTTTAATCCAATTATAAATCTGGGGTATTTCATCAATAAAATACTTTCTAAATAACTTTCCCCACGATGTAATTCTATAATCACCTTTTATCTTACCAGAATTATCTAAATGATATTTTTCATAAATATCACCTTGTATAAATTCACTATAAGGGTACATGGTTCTTAATTTATATATATAAACAGGTTTACCAAGATGTCCGATCCTTTTTAGTTTGACAATAGGACCATAGGATGGGGATTTTTCACTTGAAACGGTATTTTTCTTTTTACAAATAAAATAAATTTGATCTCCTAAACTAATTTCATTGAGAATTTCATACCCACAAAACGCCAAACGTCCTAGAATCTCTGATTTTGAGATAACACGATTTTTCCCATTTGTAAGAATAAAATAAATTTGTTTTGTTATTGCCAACTTAGGAAATACTCTATGAAAAATAAAATGGAATGGCAATATCATTGAAAAAAGAAAATGAGGCATTTGTGATCTTAGATGATCTTTAATGTTTTCTAATGGAATAAAATTACCAACTAAAATTCCACCAGATTCTAATTTTGAGTACGCGGATAAAAAATATTGATTAATTTTTTTAAAATCATTTAGTGGATGAATATTAACTAAAAGCTCTTTTGATTCGTTAAATAATAATTTTACGTTGATTGTAGATGCTGTATTTAATATTGTTACTTTACTTTTTGAAAATTTTTCTAAATGAATTGACTCCCATATGAAATTTGTTAAATGTTTACCATATTTAAAACCAAAGGTCTTTATACTATGAGATAATTCATTTTTAGTGTAAGTACCATTTTTACCATTAGAGCTATTTTTAATCTTTAATGACTCCTGGCCATTGGTTGGTATATTATTTTTTAATATATTATTTTTATAATTTCCATTTTTCTTTGATTCTCCAAAAAAATAAAGAAAAAATGCAACAATTTCTAATCCTGAATGTAAAAATCCTGCTTCATAAATTAATTTTATGGATGATGAACTGATTCTTAATGTATAATAAAAAAAAGTGAGAAAAAGAAAAGTAAGAATAGATGCCTTTATATATGGAGAAATTTCATAATAATGGTTTATGGAAATTGGCTCTTTATATCGATTAGTTAGTAATGTTCCCAGACCCCATGCAGATATTAATATTAAAAAATTTTGTTCATGTAATATATTATATTTAAATGAACCTGTATGTAAATAAACAATACCAGTATAGATCATAAGAAGAAAAATAAGACCAGGTATCAACCATTTAATATAAAATTTATTTGATACTGAAATATCAGGGTGATTATTTAGATTTTGATTAATAATTATTCTTGAACTAAGAAATATTTTAATGAATAATGTTATCAGTATTTCGTAAAGAATCATTATTATGGTAAAAGTAACAATAAATATTCTTGAAATATTCCATAAATCTGAAAAAGAAATAGCAATGACAACGAAAAGAAGACTAATGAGCGATGACCAAAAGATAATTCGAAGTGTCAGCCAAATTGGTTTTTCAATGATTATATTTATTTTATCATAATAAATCGAAAAGATTACCCAAAAGAAAATGAAGATAAGATAAAGGTGTAAATAATTATCTTTAGGAATAAAAAAGGAAAATTTCCAATAGTGCATTATTGAAAAGCAAATACTAAAGCAAAAGATATCTAAGACCCATAATAAATTTTCTAGTTTTGATTTGTTTATCATAAAGAACACCTAACATATAATTGGTTATCCAATTCATATGATTGAGAACTTAAAAAATTTAAATCGAGTGAATTATTTATATTGTGCGAAGGATCACAAGGACTATAAATCTTCATTTATGCAAAACATACATTTCATTTAATTATAATTATCTTATTAAAAAATGATAGCGTTTTACAGCAATAAAGTATTACTCCTTTGTTAACCTTAATCTAAGAACTAATTATAAGATTAGGAAAAAGATAATATGTTATTTAATAGAATATTGTAATTCTGGTTTGATTCTTAATTTTTCTGCACTGTGAGGGTAACCTAAGATTAACCATTGAATAAAACGGTTTACATCAATTTTATTTTGCATTACTTCAAAACATTTTTTTCTTTGGATAGATTTTATTTTTGGATTACCTAATAATTCTAATGCTTTATTTTTAACACCATGAGGTGAATTAAAGATATGTAATAAGCCCTTTTTTTCTTGATCTTCTAAAGTGCCAGCTGATAAAGTATTAATATATATACTTGGTGTTCCAAGAATTGCGCATTCTGATGCCATCGTAGCACCTTCTCCAATAAAAAGTATCGCGTAGTATAATAAATTATGAATCTCAATTGGGTTAATTTTCAATTCATATTTTTTTAAAACTTGTGGTATCTCCCCTTCTGATAGAATAAATATACGAGCATATTTTTCAATCGAATTCACTAAGTCCATTAGAGTATCCTTTCCAAATCCTTGTTGTCCTATATCATGACTTGCTTTCCAGGCCACCAAACGTATAATAACAAATTTTTGATTCTTCGTTAGTTTTAACTTTTTGAGTGTATCGATCTTTGGATTAAAGTCATTTTGTAAATAACTTTGCTCCATATAACCATCAAAGCGAATATGTTTTTTTCCTAGATCATTTTTATATACTTTTGGAGTGATAACATAATTAGAGAATGGTAAAAATGCTAAAATACCAAGTTTTGCATGTTCTGTATCTGTAAATGCAATATGAGGAATTTTCAAAATTGTAGAAACCTGCGCAGCATAAGGAGATGAAAAGCTAATAAAAAGATCAGGTTTAAAACCTTTACCTAAATGATATAATTGGTAATTAGCTTTTAATAAATAAAAAAATTTACCTAATAATCCATCTCTACCTTTGCCCCTAGAAACAAAAGATATTTTATAATTATTTAATAATTGATGTGTAACATCTTTTTCTCGTGCCGTAATTAAAAAATCATGTCCATTTTTTTTGAGGTATAAAACAGTGTTCTTAAAGTAATGCACATGTGCAGGGTGACCAATATCTATAAATATTCTCATATGCTATGGAGCTTTGTAATTCTTTGCAACAGTTTGGTAAACACCAAAAACTTTTTTTGCAATTATATTTAATGCAAAAGGTTTGACTGCGGTCCTGCCATTGGATTCTTTTTTTGAATCTAAAATAATTTTGATTTTTTGTTCGATCTCCATTGGATCATAATTTGTTAGGTAGCAGTTATTAACATTTTTGGTTATTTTTTTTACATCTCCGACATTTGTTGAAATAATTGGACAATTACATGCAAGTGCTTCTTTTACAACAACAGGTCCAGTTTCAGAGTAAGAAGTTACCAGAAGTAAGTCTGAAGCATTCATTAGCAGGTTGATCTCTTTTTTTGAATAATTTTTTAATTCAATAAGTTTTGTGTTTCTAAAATTTTTTAATGCTGTTTTTGCAAGTGGGGCATTTTTAATAGGATTATTAAAAGCTGATGAGAATAATACATAAATAGTATTATCATTCCATCCAAGTATACTTCTAGCATTCGATTTTTTCATAGGATAGAAAGTGTTCAAATCAACACCGCAAGGAATAATATTTTTCTTGTTTGAAAAGATTTTTAGTTTTCTAGATAAATTAGGATGAACAAAAATATTGGTCGTAGATAATCTTGAAGCTAAACGACTAAATAAGTAATTTTTTTTAAAATTTACATCACTACCATGGAATGTTATTATAACTGGCACTTGAGTCTGTATTGTTGCTAGTAGTCCTGATAATCCATAATGTGCATGCAATAGATCATAGTGATTATCTTTTAAATATTTAATTAATTTAAAATGATTGTTTAGATATCCCCCAATACCCTTCCCTTTAATTAAAAAATAATCAATAAATATGCCCATTGTTTTCAAACTATTTACTTGCTCTTCAACAAATGGACTAATATTTGTTTGATTTCCACTTGCAATGACAAGAATTCTCATTTTATGATTTTATTGTTGCCAATAGATAATAAAATAAAGAACCTGATGTAACGGAATCAATTACATGTCCACCAAAGAAACTATAAGTGAAGAATAAAATGATTGCGATATTATTTCTAATATTAGAATAATTTAATGATTCAAATAATCGTCTTGTTAATAGCATTACTAAAATAATTGTCCCAATTAAGCCATATTTAAAAAAAAAGTCAAAAAAGTCCATTGATGCATTTGTAAACCAAAACTCACCTCTTTGTCTCCAAAAAAGATTTTGTCCTGCAAAACTTGTTCCTAGAAAAAATGTTTTTGGATCTCTAAAAGATTCGGTCATTTGGATATTCAAAGATGCATACCTTCTAAAATTCAATGAAGCGATCTTGTTTAGAGCTTGGTTTTTATATAAACCACCAACTTTTTCAGCAGCAGCAATAGATTTATTTATATTGAGTCCAAATCGAGATTCATACATCTCAATTGATTGATCAATTAATAATGATACAGATAAAATGAAAATAATTGTAAATATATTATATGCGATTATTTTATTAAGACTTAGAGCTCTTCTTTTCAATGCGAAAAATATTGGAATAATAAAACCAAAAACACTTTTTGATGCTATAATAAATGCGTTTAAAAAAGTTAACGAGACGGGAATAATTTGTTTTCTTAATCTTCCATCTAATAAGAAATATGTAAAAAAGATAAGGTTTAAAATTGAAACGGGATTTCCTCCTTGGAACATCCCTTTTGAAGTCCCCTCAAACCTGTATGATTCTAAGCCAAATCCAAAAAGATAACCGAGACTGAGGCTTATAACAAAATATGAAAAATTTAAATAAATGACCTTTTTTGTAAATAGTGAATTATGGCTCATACGATTTTTTATAAAAACAAATAAGAATAATAGGAATTGAAATCTTAAAAGGTATGCTATGTTTTCTATAAACATACTAATTGAGGAATATTCGATATAATGTAATCCAGTGTTTAGAATAAAAAATAAAAACATTAAAAGGCATAACATTTCATCATAGTATAGATTTTTTTTAATCGTTTTTATTATATAAAAAAAAACAAATATAACCAGCATAGGTCCACGTACCCAATATCCAATATTAAAAATCGGATTTGTTATTTCTAAATAAACTCTAATAAAACCACTAAATGCATCAATAAGAAGAAATGATAACATATAATATTTGATAATCATTTGTAATTTGATCATATTTATTAAATATTAATTTTTAATGTTAAATGTTTTGATTTTTAATATTGCCATTATAATCTGATAACCAATCCCGATAAAAATACCTGCTGTATAACCAATTGCAATACCTTTTAATTGAAATTGTGGTACAAGCGTTAGCCAGAAAAATATAGAAACAAAAAAAATTAGAACACCTCCAATATTTGGATAGATAATGTATTTTGTCCCTGAAAGAAAAGAAACAAATGGAATACTAATCATTCTTATGAAAATACTCGGTAATATAATTCTAAGAATAATATTTGCCTTTTCAAATTCTTCTCCAAATATTGATAAGATATTAACTGAAAATAAAAAAAGTGGTATACAAATAAATCCTGATATTCCAACCATTAACCAAGTTGATTGTTTAATAATAAAAATAATTTTTTCTTTATTGTTTTCCCCAAAAAGCTTTGAGAATTCAGGTAGGAAAACTTGTGTAAATAATTTAGGAATAAACATTAATATGCTTATAATTGTAAGGACTGCTGAATACAGACCCGCATCTGCATTATCCAAATATATCCCTGTGATAATTATAGAAAGATAACCTGTTCCTGTGCTAGCAGCTGTTCCAATCATACTTACAGCTCCATATTTTGAAAATTTTATTATAGTGTCTTTTTTTGAAAAATGAATTTCATTAATTAATTTGGATGATAATGTTTTAAAACTCATAAAAAATATTCTAATACTGATTATAATAAAAATTATATAACTGATTAAATAACTATGAATTAAAAATTCTTCTTGCTTAGAATGGCATATATAACTAATTGAAATTAACATAAGAATATCAGATATGATTTCATTCAATGCGTATGATTGAACTAAATCCATACCATAAAGTGCTCTTCTAAAAAGTATATAAAAAGATCGAAGAAAAATGTAAGCAATAATTGGATATATTAAATTGTATGGTAATGAAAAATTTTTTGAAATAAAACTCCATTTCCAAATAAGGATTAATGATATAAAAGATAAAATAAAAATTGATCCATAAACCATTATTTTAAAAACAAACAAAAAATGTTTTAAGCTTAGTCTCCCCCGGTATTCTGCAAGAAATTTATTAGCAGAGCTACCAAAAAAGTTTGTGATAAAAATTGTTATTATAAGACAAAAACTGAGCGCAATATTTATTGAGCCTAGAGTTTCTTTTCCAAAAGTACGTGCAACTAAAAAATTAAATGTAAAAGGTACGAGGCCTATAAAGGTTAAGGCAAACCCTGTGTAGAAAGAATTTTTTACAAGGCGATTTTTAAGAAGCGAATAAAAGAGTTTAATTTTGGCGTCTATCAAGGTAGATGGCAAAAGGTACTGCTAGAATAATTCCAGCAAAAAATGAAAGGATTACAATTAATGTGCGTTTAGGTTTAGCTTTTTTTACAGCTGGTTCAGCAGTGTCTAAAATATTTATAAGGAGTTTCTCCTTTGCTTCATCTATTTTAGCAATTTCAAATTGCTGTCTAAGGGTTATATAGACAGCTCTATTCTCTTCAATCGTGCTTTCGAGTCTTTCCCTAGTCATTTCTAATGTAGGAGTATCTAGTCTAAGAGGGTGTGCTTTACGAAATTCTGTTAAAGAATCTTCTGAATTTTCTGTTAGCATTTTTGCATCTTTCATTTGTTTTTCGACAAAAGTTCTATTTCTAGTCGCTTCCCTTTTTTGTTCAAATGAGATGAAGTTTTTAACGTATTCAGCAATATAGTTCGCAATATCAGATGCTAGTTGAGGGTCTTCCATTAATACTGTGACAGTGATTAATCCTGATATTTCTTCTCTTACATTTATTAATTCATCTAGTTCTAAAATTGCTTCCTGTAATTCTTTATCTAATTTTTTTGCTTTAAAACCTCCACTTGGTAATAATTTCCGAAGAAAACTTAATGGAGAAAAAAAAGGTGGTTTGTCTAATTCCCAATAGGTAATTAAATTAGAGCCATCGGGAAATTTTAAACTTTTCCATTGTTTTTGGGTTATATCTTTTTTTAAACGACGACTTTTTATAATATCGGGTATATTATAGGTGGGTGCACTGCCTAAGGCACCAAGACCAAATGATTTAGCTAGCCCCTGAAAGTCACCTAACACCCCTCCTGATTGACTTAATTCTCCTGCTGGATATAATGATATTTTTGATTCAAAGTATATTGTTGCAAAAAGAGCATAGAAAAGACCAATAGTTGTAAATAAAACAGAAAATTTTAATATAAATGATTTCTTATTCTTTGTTACTTCCCATAGAGCATTAAGATTAATTTCATCGTTTTCTGTAATGAGTGGTTTTTTTTCTGATTTCTTTTCATTTTTCTTCTTATCAAATAGTCCTCTTTTTCTCAACTCAGCTATACGGTTTCTGAGTGTTTTTTCGGTTAGACTATATTTTTTTGCGATGACCTTCCTTTTTTCGGGATTATTAATTATGGTTGGGTTTTCTTTTATAATTTTTAGAATTTTTTCTTCGTGAGGTGTCAATTTCATTTTTTTACCGAATTATAATACTTTGTATATAAAATAAAACCAAAACTGCCTGATATAAGGTTGCGACCGTTTCACTAGCTACATACCATTCGTTATATTCTAGCATTTCAGGTATAAAGATAATATCTCCACTTTCTAAATGTTGATTAGTCTTCAATTTTATTCTTTGACCTGTAGTTGATTTAACTAGAAATTTTTTTCTACTAGCATTTTTTGAAATTCCACCAGCCAAAATAATATAGTCTTGTACATTATATTCTTGAATAAATGGATACCTACCCGGTGAATGTACAGCACCAATAACTTCCACATATGGAAAATATCTTGGCACATAAATTATATCTTCATTTGCAACAAGCTGATCTTTATGCTTTATATTTTCCAAAGATGTTTCCAAAGAACCTTTTTGTGTCCTTAGTCTTGCCTTTACATAAGCTTCTTCTTCATTTGATCGATTTACTTCTTCTTTTAACAAAATACGTTCTAATTCACGATCTGGAATATTTGCTATAGTACTATTATTCAAATAAATTTTTGAAGAATCAGCATTTGGTAAAAACCCACCAGCTTCCTTTATGATATCATTAATTGTAGTTTTTCCAAGGATAATAGGATAGTTACCAGGGTATTTTATTTCTCCAACTATTTCTACAATTTTATGAGGTGTCTCATTATCAAAATAAGGTATCATAATATGATCCTCTGAAAATAATTTAAAGTTTTCTGCTTCATCTAAGGTTAAAAAAAATGTTTCTGAAACTTGGATGGATTTTGATCTTGTAATTCTTATATTGTTTATATAATTATTAGTACGTAATCCACCTGCAATAATAACTGCATCTATAATATTATCATCCTTTTTAAACTCATATCGACCTGGTTTTTGCACTCCACCTTGTATATTGAAAAAACTTTCTTTAAAAGGGATACGTATTATATCCTTTTGTTGTAAATAAGGATTGTATTTATCATCTCCTGTAACTTTAAATTTTTCTAGATCAGTGGGAATAGTATCATTATTTCTTAGGATAACTATATTTCTTGTTGAAAACAATTCAATATCATTTTGGATCTTGTTTTCTATACCTAACTTTCTTTGATAAAAATCATCAACGGCTATTCTAGACCTCATTCCAAAAGTTTCTGAATATTGCATTTCTTTACTATCTTTGAATGTGTCTTTTTTCCTCTGATTATAATCCGAGATAATTTGATTAAATAGATCTGAAACTCTTGTCATTGGGGTTACTGTAAAATACCCTGCATTGTCAAATTGTCCAGAGGCCAGTATTCTAAATTGTCGAATGGCGTCTAATTCTACGTTAATTTTTACATTTTTATTCCAACTCTTTATAACACGTATAATCTCTTTAATTAATTTGCTTAGAATCATATTATTACAATCAATTATTCCAACAGATGGTATAAGTAAAGTTCCAGTAGGGGAAATTATTAGATTATGATCAAAAGTTTCATTACTAGAAATAATATTAATGTGAAATTGATCGCCCGGGCCAACAATATATTTTTCTGGATCTACTGCTTTATCAATGATGAAGCTGTCATCATTTTTATTTGTTTTTGAAATTGTTGGTTTTGTATTACTTAATTTTGAAGCCTGACGTTGTGCAATTCTCAAACTATTTAAATCTAGAGTTTGAGCATTAATCAAAATTTGTAGACATACTATTATTGCAAATAATTTTATATATTTTTTCATATTAGATCTGGAATTCGTCGAGATCTCGACAAGAGATAAGGAATAACTATTTATTCTTCGAACGAATATTTTTTAATTTTGCCTTTATTAATTAAACTGGGCGCAGTTTATATCGATAGTATTCCCTGTGTAAGTAATGAAACTTATTCTTGATAAGTAAAAATTCCAAATTATAATTAGCCCGGGCTGAGCCCAAAGATTTTTATATTTTATAAATTTTAGCAATGGACAAATAATAAAAATAAATTTGGGCTATTGTAAAAAGGTTAAAATAAATGATATCAATAAGAAAATTACGTAAAGAAAAAGAACCATTTAAAAATAAATTAAAATTAAAACAGGATAATTTTGATTTAGATAGTGTCCTTATCCTAGATAAAAAATTACGTGATCTGAAAACAAAATCTAGTGAAATGAGGTATGAAAGGAATAGTGCGTCAGAGTCTATTGGAAAAGCAAGAAAAAGTGGTCAAAATGTCCAAGTTGCTATTGAAAAAACAAGAAAACTAGGAGATCATCTTAAGATACTGGAAAAAGATTTAAATAAAGTACAAAAGAAGTTAAATAAATTATTATACCAAATTCCAAACCTACCTCATGATAGTGTACCCCAAGGATTCAGCGAATCAGATAATATTGAAATACGCTCTTGGAGAGATAAACCGGACTTTTCTTTTAAACCAAAAACACATTTAGAATTGGGGGACTCCTTGGGCTTATTTGATT
Organism: uncultured bacterium; assembly: GCA_964586315.1. Taxonomy (GTDB): domain Bacteria; phylum Fidelibacterota; class Marinisomatia; order Marinisomatales; family UBA1611; genus CAZEER01. Next base: position 35,398 of record CAZPHE010000006.1, read on the forward strand.
TTCAAAGAGGATCTAAAATTTCAGGTAGTGGATTCCCATTATATACAGGGAAAGGAGCTAAACTTGAACGTGCATTAATTAATTCGATGATTGAGCATCATGATAAAAAATTCGGTTTTAAAGAACTATTTCCTCCGATTTTAATGCGAAAAGAATCTATGATGACCACTGGTCAATTACCAAAATTTGAAGAAGATATGTATCATACTGAAATTGATAATTTATATCTTGCACCAACAGCAGAAGTGCCCGTAACTAATATACATCGTGATGAAATAATTGATGATGATAAACTTCCTATTAATTATGTTGCATATTCTCCATGTTTTAGAAGAGAATCGGGTAGTTATGGTAAGGATACCAGAGGATTATTACGAGTACATCAGTTTAATAAAGTAGAATTGGTAAAATTTACAACACCTGAATCATCTTATGATGAGCTGGAAACTCTTACAGCTCAGGCAGAATCAGTGTTACAACAATTAGGATTACATTATCGTGTAATTGAATTGTGTACAGCTGATTTAAGTTTTGCAGCAACCAAATGTTATGATTTGGAAATTTGGGCGCCTGGTGAACAAAAATGGTTGGAAGTTTCTTCATGTAGTAATTTTGAATCCTTCCAAGCTCGCCGTGGCAATATAAGATATAGAAGATCCAGCGATAATAAGGTTGAATTATTACATACTTTAAATGGTTCAGGAGTTGCAACACCAAGATTGATGGTTGCATTAATTGAGACTTACCAGAATGAGAATGGTAAGATAATTTTTCCTGATAAAGTTGAACAGTTTCTTGGTATTAAAGAGATATTTTAATTGGCATATCTTTGGGTATTATTTAACACTATTATTTGGACCATTATTTTTGGATTATCAGGAATTTTAGCATCAATTTTTGAATCTAATAAAGGTCAAACCCTTGGATATTGTGCAAGACTATGGGGTAAATTTATTTTATTTTTCAGTGGTGTTAAATATGAAGTAAAAGGTCTTGAAAATCTTGATCCAAAGGGTAGTTATATTTTTGCTGGAAATCATGCATCAGGTTTTGATATCCTCTTGGCTTTTGCATGTTTGCCTTATTGGTTGATATCTATCGCAAAGATTGAATTAAAATCAATTGTTATATTAGGATGGGTAATGACTACTGCTGGACATATCTTCGTAGATAGAAGAAAAAGTGAAAGTGCTTTAAACACAATACGGAAAGCTAAAATTTCATTAATTAAAAATCCACGATCTATTTTATTATTTCCCGAGGGCACTAGAACTTTGGATGGCTCATTAGGTATGTTTAAACGAGGTGGTTTATTATTAGGAATTGAAGCAGAAATCCCAATCGTACCGGTTGCTTATATCGGAACTTATGAGATGCTACCGAAAGGTTCTCGGTGCATAAAAAATAATTTTCTAGAAATGAGGATAGGGAAACCAATCTCTCCAAAACTCTATTCGAGCAAGACACGTAAAAAGTTAGCTAAAGATGTAGAAGCAAAGGTACAAAGTTTACTTGATCAATCTGTGTTACATAGTAATAAAATTGGATAAAGATTTAAATTTTGAAGAACTCCAGAATTGGAGAAAACAAGGTAAAACCATTGTCTTTACCAATGGTTGTTTTGATTTATTACACAGAGGTCATTTAGATTTGTTATCTCAGTCAGCCAAGTTTGGAGATTATTTAATTGTTGGTCTTAATTCAGATAAGTCTGTTAAAAAAATAAAAGGAAACAATAGACCAATTGAACCGCAAAATGTTAGGATGAAAAATCTTGCTAAATTGACTTATGTAAAATCAGTATATATTTTTAATGATCAAACACCTTTAAAATTAATTAAAATTATTAAACCTAATGTTTTGGTAAAAGGTGGTGATTATAGCAAAGATGAAATAGTTGGAAGTAGGGAAATTATTAAATGGGGAGGGCGTATTGAAATTATACCTTTGACCCCAGGTTATAGCACTACCACTATTATAAAAAATATGAATTGATAAGGTCTTGTTTAATCTATATTATAAGGTTAATATTTACAAGCGGAGTTTCACTAAATCCCTTTGAGTAAAACACTTAGAGCCATATTTACATTTTCTATTAGCATCATGACAATCTTTGGTGCGAAAGAGAATTCTATATCTAATGTATTCCCTAATGCTTCTGTATTTACAACTAAAAGGGATTCAATTATAAATATTGACGAAACACGAAATAGGCTCCCTGCAATAATAACAGATGCAAAATTACTTATGTCAGAAGTTATTATTTCGGATTTTAATAAGGATACTCTCGAAGTTGCCTACTTGCTTAGTAAAATTTTTGAACTTCTTATGGAAGCAGATCAAATTGGAGGAATGAGTTTAGAAGATAAAGAAGAGTTTGAACGATTTAATAGGACATTTACTGATTTATATAATCATAAATTGGTCACAGTTCAAAATATAAATGCACCAATTATGGCTGAAAAAATATGGACAGATATTACGGAAGGTATTGAAATTGAAATGGGAGAAACAAAATTTACTGTAGTTGAAGATAGGGATGGCCATTTACCGTTGGTTAGGACAAAACAGGTGGATCAATATATTGATTATTTTAAAACTAAGGGTCGTAAACAGTTTCAAATCTGGCTTAATCGTTATGCCAAGTATAAAGATCTAATACTTCCCATTTTAGATGAACATGAAATGCCTGAAGAATTAATATATTTAGCCATGATTGAATCTGGCTTGAACCCTAAGGCATATAGTAAGGCAAATGCATCAGGGATGTGGCAATTTATATATGCTACAGGGAAAAAATATGGTTTAAATAGAGATTGGTACAAAGACGAAAGACGTGATCCTGTTAAAGCTACTCATGCTGCGTGTAATTATATAAAAGATCTCTATAAAGAATTTGATAATTGGTATTTAGCTTTAGCAGCATATAACTGTGGTTCAGGAAGAGTGGCGAGAGCATCTAAGCTTCACCAAACTTACGATTTTTGGCAGATGCATTCTTTGCCAAGAGAGACTAGGAATTATATTCCATATTTTCTTTCTGCAGCAATTATTGCAAGAACGCCTGAGATATATGGATTTAAAGTTCCTAAAAAAGTAAAACCTTTCCGATATGAAACAATTAGTTTAGAAAAAAGTTCTGATATTGCAGTACTCGCAAGAGTCGCTGGTGTTAAACCAAGTATATTAAGAGAATATAATCCAGAACTTAGACAATCAGCAACTCCTGCAGATGTTATTTATGAATTAAAGCTACCTTTTGGTGTAAAAGAAAACTTCCTTTCAGCATGGAAGGCAATTCCAGAAGAAGAGAGATTTGCACCACAATTCGTAGTACATCGTGTTCGCTATGGTGAAAGTCTCTGGACTATTTCAAAAAAATATAACGTATCTATTCATGATTTGGCAGCGGTAAATAAGATTCGTAATAGAAATAAGGTGAGAGTTGGCCAAAAACTTAACGTCCCTTTAAAAGGTGGTAAAGTATGGAGCAATAATGGAAATAGCGGACCTCCGGGTTATTCAAAGCAGGTATATAAAGTTAAACGCGGTGATACGCTTGGGCAAATAGCGGAGAATTTTGGTACAAGGGCAAGTAAAATTAGAAGATGTAATAATAATAAATATGTATCTCATTTGATTCACCCAGGACAAAAATTGGTTATTTGGGTGAAGTGAATTAGGATAAATATTTTTTAGATTGTAATTCCTAAGGAGTAAAAAATGACAAAACAAGAAATAGTTGATCTCGTTTCAGAAGCAACAGGTCTTACAAAAGTAGAAACAGAGACAGTAATGAATGGTATTATGGGTACGATTATTGATTCTCTTGCTAGTAATGAAAGGGTTGAATTGCGAGGTTTTGGTACTTTTGGAATCAAACATCGAATGCCAAAAAAAGCAAGGAATCCAGGGACTGGAGAACCAGTTTATCTTCCAGAAAGGTTTGTTCCAACCTTTAAACCTAGTAAACTTATGCGGTCTAGAGTTAATGATTTAATTAATAAATAAAATGGAAAGTCAATGCCAAGTGGGAAAAAAAGAAAAAAGAAAAAGATGAATACACATAAACGTAAAAAACGTTTACGTGCTAATCGCCATAAGAAAAAAAATAAATAGTTTGTATTTAGGTCTTTTGACCTTTTTAATTGATTTTAAATCAAATAATTTGATTTATGCCTGATTATCAAAATTGTTATTCTGTATCTAATTTAAATAATAAAATTAGATTTTTATTAGAAAGTGAGCTATCGGATATCTGGGTTCAAGGTGAGATTTCCAACTTCCATCATCATCCTAGTTCAAGCCATATGTATTTTATCTTAAAAGATAATAATAGTGAGTTACGTTGCGCTATGTTCAAAGCAAATAGCCAATCTTTGGATTTTAGACCAGCCGATGGTATGGCTGTACGACTATTTGGAAGAGTAACAAATTATGAACAACGTGGTCAAGTGCAATTAATAGTATCTAAAATGGTCCCTGAAGGTGAAGGGGAATTTTTAAAGGCGTTTGAAGTACTAAAAAAAGCCCTGGCCCAAGAAGGGTTATTTGATATTGAGCATAAAATTTCTTTACCTTCTTATCCAAATACAGTCGGAATTATCACTTCAAAATCAGGATCAGTTTTTCAGGATATTTTAAACGTTTTATCCAGAAGAGCTCCTAATGTTAAAGTCTTAATAAAATCTGTTAGAGTTCAGGGTGCTGATGCTGCGGAACAGATAGTTAGTGCAATTAAATTATTTAATGATCATGGGGATCCAGATGTTTTAATTATTGGGCGCGGTGGTGGATCTATTGAAGATCTTTGGGCATTCAATGAAGAAAATGTAGCCCGTGCTATTTTTAATTCTTCTATACCTATAATTTCAGCTGTTGGTCATGATACAGATTATACAATAGCAGACTTTGTTTCTGATTTACGAGCACCTACGCCATCTGCAGCCGCAGAATTAGCAGTACCTTCAGTAGATAAAATTTTGGTTAGATTATCTGAAACTGAAAATCGATTAATTAATTTAATTAAGAATCAATTAGAGCAATATTGGATGATTAAAGATCAGTTGGATAAGCGTATTTTAAATCAACAACCTAAAATGAAAATTCAAAAACAATCAGAACAAGTATTTCAATTTGATCAACGGTTAAAGCATTCTATTAATAGAATAAAAATAAGAAATAAAGACCGAATAGCTTTTTTAAAAAAACAAATAATTAATTTGGGGCCAGAACAGGTTTTAGATCGAGGCTATGCCATTCCTTTTGATAAAATAGGACAAATTATACGTAGTGCAGATCAAATTTCTGTTGGTGATACTTTTTCATTAAAAATATCAAAGGGTGTATTTAATGCAAAAAAAATATCAGATATATCTAATAAGTAAATTATATTATGTCAAAAAATAATAAAGAAAATACATTTGAATTATCATTAGATCGACTAGAGAATATTGTAAATAAAATGGAATCTGGTGATGCATCATTAGAAAAAAGCCTAGAATGGTTTGAAGAGGGAATGCAATTAATCAAGTCCTGTCAAAAACAATTAATTGAAGCCGAACAAAAAGTAGAAGAACTAATTGAAAAATCCAGTACTGAATTGGATTCTATTGAAACCCAATGATGCATCCAAAAACATTTGGTATATGGGGGAATACTGATAAAAAGTCCTTCTGGGACCTTATACCAAATGTTCTTTCTTGGGCTGAGGATAAGGGATTATCAGCTTATTTGACAAAGAGAATTCTATATCATGAAAATGGCCCTTTTCTAACAAAAAAAATAATTAAGTCTAAAAAGGATTTTTCAAATTTAGACTTCATGCTGGCTCTTGGTGGGGATGGTACTTTTCTTTCATTAGCAAGAGCTATAGGTAAGGAAAACATACCAATATTAGGCATTCATTTGGGTGACCTTGGTTTTCTTGCTAAGGTAACAATAAAAGATCTTTTTCCAAGATTAGACCAAGTTGCACAAGGTAATTATATAATTGAAAAAAGAATTCTTATTGATTCAGAAATAAAAAAAAATGAATCTTTAATTAGTCATGTTGGTCTAAATGATTTTGTCTTTACTAATGGACAACCACACAGAATGTTGAGTGCATCAGTAAGTGTAGATGGACACTTTGTTGGGAATTACAAAGCTGACGGGTTAATAATAGCTACACCCACAGGATCTACGGCTTATTCATTATCAGCAGGTGGTCCAATCGTAACACCTAGAGTAGATTCATTTATTATTACACCTACAGCTGCTCACACACTGACATCACGACCCCTTGTTGTACCTTCAAACTCTGAAGTTATAATTAGTTTCTCAGATACAAATGATTCAATATTTTTTGTCGTAGATGGTCAAATAAATGAGTCTTTAAATCCATCTTGTAGTGTTAAAATAACAAAAGCAGATTATGAAATCAGTTTAATAGACTTTAATGATAAGGATTATTTCGAAACACTTAGAACTAAAATGGGTTGGGGAAAAAGAGGGGATCAATAATAAAGTAAATTACCGAGATTTATAAAAAATTTTCAAAACCCAAAAAAGGCATATGTTTTCCTTTAATAAAAGTGGGCCTATAAATATAATTATTATTAATCTGATTTCTTGCGTTACCTCGTAAAAGTACGCACTCCCATTTTTTTCTATTCACGAAAGTAGTCGTCGGTATATATCGAAGAGTTAAACCAATCCTCCATAGATCAGATAAATTTGGATTAGAGCCATGTACAATAAATGGATTATGAATAGAAATATCACCGGGGTTAAGTTCTACATCAATAGCATCTTCCTCATTAATATGATCAGGATGTATGGCTAGGTCGAGTACATATTTATTAGTATTTAATTCTATCATTTCTGTTGGTTTTAGTAGGCGTTTATTTTGAGTTCCAGGTATAACTCTCATACAAGCATTTTCTTTTTTTGATACTGTTCCAGCTAACCAAACAGATACTACATCCATTGGTTTTAGAGGCCAATATGATCCATCTTGATGCCAACCCACTGGTTGTCCATTAAAAGGTTTTTTAGCTATATAATGTGCTCCAAAAAGAGCGATGTTAGATCCGATAATATTTTCAACAACATCTAGGATACTTTTTTGTTCAAGAATATGGTGTATAAAAGGATCATGAATTAATAGATGATGATGGAAGGCTTCAGGTCGAATTTTTGGATATTTTTTTTTTAACCACTTTACATGATTTTCAACTTCTTTTGCAAGGCTAGGCTCAATAACGTTACGTACAATTGCAAAACCATTAGTAGCGTAATATTTTTTTATGTTTTGGGTATACATTAAACTAAAATTTCAGTTAATAAATTGATGTCGACGGAGCATACAATCATTCATAATAACCAATAGTCCAGCTTCTTTTGCAATTTTTTCAGCATTTTCATTAATTACATCATCTTGCATCCAAATAGCTTTAGCTTTGATTGAAATAGCAGATTCTACAATTTCAGGTACATACTCCGAACGCCTAAAAATATTAACAATATCAATCGTTACTTTTATGGATTGAAGGTCAGGGTAACATTTCATGTCATCAATTATTTTATGGTTCGGATTTACAGGAATTATATTATAACCGTTTTGTTTCATGTATAAAGAGACAAAATAACTAGGGCGGTGCTTTTTGGAACTAAATCCAACAACCGCTATAGTTTTCATTCGAAAGATTTTAGTAATTATTTCAACATTTTTCATTTTTTAAATATATTAGATAAAACATATCCTAGAATATCGGGATTTTCTTTTAGTCTCCTAACAGAATATTCAAACCAGTCTGGTCCAAATGGTACGTAAACTCTAACTTTATGACCATTTTCTAGTAGTTTGCCAAGTTTGTCTCCCATTGGCACACCATATAAAACTTGAAATTCAAAAAGATGATTGGAAATATTTTCTGATTTAATCCAATCCAATAGTCTATCAATTAAATCTAGATCATGAGTGGCATATCCCGCAAAAGCACCTCTTTTTGCCATTGTTTTTGCCATAATTAAGAAGTTGTTTTTTATATCTTCTCTATTTTGGAATGCAATAGAATGATGTTCTTTGTAAATACCTTTACATAATCTTGAATTAAAATCAGGTTTTGCTAATTTTTCTATATCATTGAGACTTCTAAAAAGGTAAGATTGTATGGCAACTCCAACATTTTCTGTAATTACCTTACATTCTTTATATATTTCAAATGTTTGATCTGTATATTTTGAACTTTCCATATCAATGCGTAAAAAATTTTCAAACTTTTTTGCTGTATTTGCAATAGTGATCATATTTGAAACAGCTTCAGATTGGGAAATAGTCAAACCAACATGGGTTGGCTTAACTGATATAGTGCAATCTAGAACTTTATCATTAATATGATGATACAATTGGCAGTATTGATTTGTGATATCGCGTGCCTTAGTTATTGATATAACATGCTCTCCAAGAATATCTAAAGTTGCAGAAAACCCATCTTGATTTAGTTTGTTTACATTAGATAGAGCTTCATCCATAGTTTCGCCGGCAACATATGGCTTTGCGAATGGTTTTGAGAACCATTTTGGGATCAATGGTAGAATATTAGTAATGATTGAATTAATAAATGACATCTAAAAAATTAGATGCAAGTAAGATTCACAACCAATTGGTTTATCAATAAAAAGAGATAACTTTTTTTGTGAAGTTTAATTTGGTCTCAAAAATATCACTAAGTAAATTTGTGGTCTATTTTACGCCTCGTTTAATAAAATATTATGTATAGAGATTTTGGAACCGTTTTACTTGCAGCCATGTTGGCCATAGTGTTTGTTTGTGTACCATTAATTCTCCAATGGTTAGTTGCTCCATCTAATAAGACTGCTGAAAAACTACAAACGTATGAGTGCGGGGAAGTAGTTGATGGTTCTGCTTGGTTACAGTTTAATATAAGGTTTTATGTAATAGCTCTTATCTTTCTTATCTTTGATGTTGAAGTAGTTTTTCTTTTTCCTTGGGCTGTTGTTTTCAAGCAAATGGGTCTTGTTGCTCTAATAGAGATGGGTATCTTTTTGTCAATTCTAATAATTGGGTTAGCCTACGTGTGGGTCAAGTCTGATCTTGATTGGGTTAAAAGAAAAGTTCGTTATGGAACGGGTAGGTATCAAAATATTGCATTAAAACAGGGGAAATAAATGGGTTTATTGACAAATAAGTTCCAAGATAATATAATAGTAGAAAAATTAGATAAGTTACTTAGCTGGAGCCGTTCAACAAGTCCTTGGTTTTTTCAATTTGGGACTGCTTGTTGCGCAATAGAAATGATGGCTGCAGCTGCTAGTAGGCATGATTTAATGAGGATTGGAGCGATACCACGTTCCTCCCCAAGACAAGCGGATGTTATGATTGTTGCCGGAACAGTAACAATGAAAATGGCGATCCGTGTAAAAAAACTATATGAACAAATGGCAGATCCTAAATATGTAATTTCTATGGGATCTTGTGCAAATAGTGGAGGACCATATTGGCAACATGGTTATCATGTTTTAAAAGGCGTTGATCTTGTAATCCCCGTTGATGTGTATGTACCTGGATGTCCTCCGAGACCTGAATCGTTAATTGAAGGTCTACTAAAGTTGCAGGAACAAATATCCAATGAACGACCTCTTACAAGAAAAATGGTATGATAGAAGACAGAGAAAAAATTATAGCTGAATTAGTTAACAAAGGTCTTGATGGAGACATGGATGCAGTTAACTCTCATGAAGATAGGATGATTCGTGCTAAAGTCAAGGCGATGATTATGAAAGTTAAGAGAGGTAATGTTGAGCGCCCTCCTATACCTATCCCATCTTCGCCAATATCTTCTAGTGAGCCGACTGTAGAGGAAAATATTGTTGTGGAAGAATTAGATGTTAAAGATGCTTATCAAAAAGTTATAAAATTATTACAAGAAAAATTTCCTAAAGCAATTGTTGAAAATAATAAAAATAAATTTATTCAGATTAATCCTGAAGAATGGTTTGATATAGCTGTTTATCTTAAATCAGAAGAATCTTTATTGTTTGACTCTTTGCAATGTCAAACGGGTATGGATTTGGGCGAAGATATTTTAGAATCACGGTATAATTTACATTCTATGGAACATGATCATTATATTGAGATAAGAATTTCTGTTTCAAGATCAAATCCACAAATTCCTTCTGTAGAACAGATTTGGAGAATAGCCGATTGGTTTGAGAGAGAAACTTATGATATGTTTGGCATAGAGTATACTGGTCACAGAGATTTAAGACGGATTTTACTTCCAGATGATTGGGAGGGATGGCCATTGAGAAAAGACTATCAAGAACAAGAGACTTATCATGGTATAATGGTTCCAAAAATGAAGGAAGGATGGGAGTAGTCCACGGCGAAGAGATGGTCCTAAATATTGGACCGCAACATCCTGCTACGCATGGTGTGCTACGTTTGCAAGTGAGAACGGATGGTGAAGTTGTATCTCAAATCACACCGTATATGGGGTACTTACATCGATGCTTTGAGAAACATTGTGAGAATGTAACATATGAGCAGGTAATCCCATTCACAGATCGTTGTGATTATTTATCATCTATGTCTATGAATTTTGGATATGTAGTTGCAATGGAAAGACTAATGGATATCAAGGTCAATGATAGAGTTGAACATATCAGAGTGGTTATGGCGGAATTGCAGAGAATTGCTAGTCATCTACTTTGCACAGGAGTTTTTGGATTAGATTTAGGTGCTTTTACACCATTTCTATGGGCTCTAAGAGATAGGGAGAGAATCCTAGATTTATTTGAGTTAACATGCGGAGCTCGTTTGTTGTATAATTATATGTGGGTAGGGGGTCTTAGCCATGATATACCAGTGGGATTTGTGGAGTCAACTTTTGAATTCTTGGATTATTTTGAACCAAAAGTTGATGAATTAGAAAATATATTAGCACATAACAGTATATTGATAGAACGTTCTGCTGATATAGGTGTATTACCGAAAAATGTTGCCATAAGTTATGGTGTAACAGGTCCAAACTTAAGAGCATCAGGAGTTCATTGGGATTTAAGAAAAAATGATCCATATTCTATTTATGATAAATTTGATTTTGATGTTCCCATTGGTCAAGGATTAAAAGGATCTATAGGAGATTGCTGGGATAGGTTTTATGTGCGAATAATAGAAATTAGAGAAAGTATTAAAATTATAAGACAAGCGCTAGCGGCTATGCCAAAAGATGGAGATGTTCATCAATCTTTGCCTAAAAAGTTGCGTCCACCAAAGGGTTCTATCTATGCAAGGACGGAGACACCTCGAGGTGATTTAGGTTATTATATTGAGAGCGATGGCTCTCCGATACCCTATCGTTTAAAAATGAGGTCACCAGCGTTTACTGCTTTGTCGGTAATAGATGAGATAGGCTCTGGATGGTTGCTTTCAGATGTCCTTGCTATTTTAGGGAGTCTAGATATTGTTTTAGGAGAGATTGATAGATGACAGTCGACTACATTTATGAAATGTTAAATGGATTGTTCCCTAATTTTTCTGGGAATGAAACTTTTCTTATTATTGCTATGTTGCTTCCTTTTTTTGCATTATTTGGCTTTATCACGATTTATGGTTTCGGTGTGATATATGCTGAATTAAAAGTATCATCATTCATTCAAGATAAAACTGGTCCTATGGGGCAGGGGTATGGTTTTCATGCTGGAAAGTGGGGGGTATTGCAGCCTGTTGCAGATGGATTACATCTTTTTTTTAAGGAAGATATCATACCTGCTACTGCAGATAAACCACTTTTTATTTTAGCGCCTTTTTTAATATTTATAGGCATGTTTGTGGGCATTATTGCAATACCGTTTGGTGAGGAAATTATAATTGCGGATATGAATATTGGTATTTTTTATATTCTTGGTGTTGGTAGTGTAGCTGTGATCGCGCTGATATTGGCTGGCTGGTCTTCAAACAATAAGTGGGCTTTGTATGGAGGTATGAGATCAGCTGCTCAAATAATCAGTTATGAAATCCCTGCAGGTATTTCACTTATCACTATAATTATGCTAGCTAGCTCTCTGAGTATGCAAGAGATTATTGCATATCAAAATGGAGGCCTTTTCAATTGGATTATTTTTGATAATCCATTTATGCCCATAGCTTTTATAATCTTTTTCATTAGTGCTCTTGCTGAGACAAACAGAACACCTTTTGATCTCCCAGAGTCAGAGTCAGAGCTAGTTGCCGGCTTTGTAACAGAGTATTCAGGAGCTCGTTATGCGTTTTTTTTCTTAAGTGAGTATGTAAATATGTTTGTTATAAGCTCTGTAGCTACAACAGCTTTTTTAGGAGGGTGGCAGAGTCCATTCCCAAATTTATTAAATACACCTGGTTGGAGTGTATTTTGGATGATAAGTAAATCTTTTTTTTTAGTATTCCTAATGATTTGGGTACGTTGGACAGTGCCTAGGTTACGTGTAGATCAACTAATGCATTTGTGTTGGAAAGTATTCATCCCAATCGGTCTATTGAATATTTTTGGTGTCGCAATTTGGACAGTTTTGAGAGGTTAATTAAATGGTCAAATATTTATCAGACATAATCAATTCGATATCCGCAATTCTTGGAGGAATGTTCTTAACTATCAATCATTTTTTTCGCGCTAGGACTGGTATTGCGACCTTGCAATATCCTGAAGAGAGATGGCCCCGTCCTGAAAGAAATATTGGTTTTGACCATGGAAACTATAATGTTATTAGATCTAGGCTACATGTAGATATTGATGATTGCATTGGTTGTTTGAAATGCGAGAGGGCATGTCCTGTTGATTGTATTAAAATTGAAACTGAAAAGTCACCAATTAGAGGAGAGGACATTAAAGATATCAAACATACTGGAATCACATCCAAAAGCACTAAAAAAGCATTAGTAGTTACAAGATTTGATATTGATATGTCAGAGTGCTGTTATTGTAATCTATGTACTTATCCATGTCCAGAGGAATGTATTTTTATGACAGGCGGACCTAATGAAAGTAAACATTCTATCGACTATGAATTTTCAGAGCCTGATCGCACTGATTTAATCTATCATTTTTCTAAACCTGGTACAAAAGAGGGGTTAGAGGATATGTTAAAAAAACAGGAGGTTAAATCATAGCTATGCCTATTGCTGAAATAGTCTTTTGGTCTTTAGCCGGTTTTACTATTCTTTCTGCAGCATTGGTTGTCTTAAATAATCAATTACTTTATTCTGCTATAGCTTTACTTTTTTCTCTTTTTGGTGTAGCTGGTCTTTATATTTTTTTATGGGCTGATTTTATTGCAGGTGTACAGCTTCTTGTATACATTGGTGGTATTAACGTATTGATTATCTTTGGTATAATGCTTACAAATAAAATTTCTTCTGTTCGTTTATCCCAAACAAATATGCAGCAGGGCGTTGGTGGTGTAGTTTCTATATGGCTTTTTATTTTTATATCTTTTGTAATTGCGAAAACAACATGGTATAAAACATCTGCTATTGAGCCTACTGAAACTGTTAGCACAATAGGAACCCTTTTACTTACAAAATACCTGCTATCTTTTGAAGCTGTCTCTCTACTGTTATTGGGTGCATTAATTGGTGCAGCATTACTATCTAGGGAGACAAATTAATGGATCAACTAAATAACTACCTATTTATTTCAGCTGTTTTATTTTCTCTTGGTATCTTTGGTGTAATGACTCGAAGAAATGGGATAGCTGTATTAATGGGTGTAGAATTGATTCTTAATGCTGCTAATTTAAATTTTGTGGCATTTTCCAGATTTGGTGGAATGAATTTAGATGGTCATATTTTTGCACTATTTGTTATTGTTTTAGCAGCAGCTGAAGCTGCAGTTGCTTTAGCAATTGTTATAAATATTTATAACAATCTGAATACTATAAGTGTTGATGATGCTTCATCTATGAAAGAATAATGGAAAATATGTTTATTAATTATTCTATTTTTATCCTTTTCCTTCCTTTTTTTGCATTTCTTATTATGATATTCTTTGGTAAGAGATTACCGAGGCAGGGAGACTGGTTGTCGATAGGTGCAATTTTAACAACTCTAATATTTGCAGCGATTATGTTTGTTTCTATGATACTTGAATATGATCCAGATTTTAAGCACGAAGCTTCATTCACTTGGTTTGATATGGGTGCATTCAACATCCAGTTAGGGTTCCTTATTGATAATATCACCATTATTATGCTTTTGGTTGTAGCACTTATTTCAACATGTACCCATATATTCTCAACACAGTATCTCAAAGGTGATATCCGATACACTCGTTATTTTGCTTACTTGGGTCTATTTACATTTTCTATGAATGGGATAGTGTTAGCAAACAATTTAATCTCAATGTATATGTTTTGGGAGTTAGTTGGAGTAAGCTCATATTTATTAATTGGTCACTGGTTCGAAAAAGATTCTGCTGCGAATGCCAGTAAAAAAGCATTCCTGACAAATAGGGTAGGTGATATTGGATTTTTTATAGGGATAATGCTTATTTATAATGCAGTTGGTTCTTTTGCTTTTAATGATATTTTTAATGGTGTTTCTTCGCAAATGATCACTGGTACGACCTTAACATTAGCCGGTGTAGGTTTGTTTTTAGGTGCAATGGGAAAGTCTTCACAGTTTCCTCTACATATCTGGTTGCCTGATGCTATGGAAGGTCCTACTCCCGTCTCTGCACTTATGCATGCAGCAACAATGGTAGCTGCTGGTGTATATTTATGTGTTCGGATTTTTCCTATATTAACTCCAGATGCTTTGTTAGTGGTTGCTTATGTAGGTGGTTTTACAGCTTTGTTTGCAGCAACTATTGCAATAACCCAGACAGATATTAAAAAAGTATTAGCCTATTCTACTGTGAGTCAGCTAGGATACATGATTCTAGCTGTAGGAACTGGGGTCTATACAGCCGCATTTTTTCATTTGCTTACCCATGCAATGTTCAAAGCGAATTTATTTTATGGATCAGGTTCTGTAATTCATTCAATGCATCATGCACTCCATGAAAAACATGATCATGAGACTGATCCTCAAGATATGAGAAACATGGGAGGTTTTAGGGGAAAAATGCCAATTACCCATTGGTCAATGCTTATTAGTACAATGGCGATAGCGGGTGTTCCACTCTTTTCAGGATTTCTTTCTAAGGATGCAATTTTGGCTGGAACATTATCATTTGCTAACCATAATCCTGTTCATATACTGTTACCAGTATTTGGATTTGGCGCAGCTATGATTACTGCATTCTATATGTTTAGGATGATGTTTATGACTTTTTATGGTAAACCACAGATGCCTGAAATATTTGATGATATACACGAGTCACCTAAAGAAATGACTGGTCCAATTGTTTTACTTGGAACACTTAGTATTTTTATATGGTATACATTTCCATATTTTAATCCAATATCAAGTCATGGTTGGTTCACCGACTTAGTTTTGCCACAAGATGCTTCAGTCCCAGGAAATTTAACGGCAGAATATATTTCAGATGGGGCTCATCATGCACATCATTTGGCGATGTACATTTCTATTGCTGTGGCATCAATTGGAATTTTATTATCATGGATTTTTTATATAAAAAAGATTTTTTCTGCTAAAGCTGTAGCAAACCGTATTGGAATTTTGTATGACTGGAGTTTGAACAAATATTATTTTGATGAAAATTATGATAAATATATTTATCAACCCACTTTACGATTAGCAAATAAAATTTCATGGATAGATTGGGAGCTTTATGATAGATATTTTATTAATGGATTTGGTAGATTGACAAACTGGGCAAGCCGCATTACAGGGGAATTTGATTATAATGGAATAGATCAAACAATGGTTGATGGGACTGGCTGGATAGCAAATGGAGCTGGCCGTTTATTAAAGACCCTTCAAACAGGTAAACTCCAAAATTATGTACTGTTTGTTGCTGCAGGAGTCATCATACTCATGATAATCCAATCATTTTAACATAAAAGTTTGAGTAGAGGAAAAGATGGAATATAATATTCTAAGTTGGCTAATCTGGTTGCCTATCATTGGGATGGTAGCCATTGCATTTATACCGAGGGATAATGAGAATTTAATTAAAAACGTATCTGCGGTTACAACAGGAGTCCAATTTATATTGACATTGGTTCTATGGAATAAATTTGATTCCAATATTGGTGCAATACAATTTAAGGAAAAGTATAATTGGATTCCTTCGTTTAATATAGAATATTTTCTTGGAGTAGATGGTTTAAGCTTGCCCATGGTGATCCTAACTGGGCTATTATTTTTCATAGGTGTCTTTGTTAGTTGGAATACCAAAAAAGCAGTAAAGGGATACTTTGCACTTTTTCTTCTTTTGGATACTGGTGTAATGGGTGTTTTTCTTTCTTTAGATTTTTTCCTTTTTTACATTTTCTGGGAAGTTATGTTGCTGCCAATGTATTTCTTGATAGGCATGTGGGGAGGCCCTCAAAGAGAATATGCTGCGATCAAGTTTTTTCTCTATACCTTATTTGGGTCAGTTCTCATGTTGGTAGGAATATTAGGCCTTTATTTTTCATGCGGGCAAACTTTTAATATTTTAGAACTCACTAGTGTAGCAACCGGTGCACTTAGTGGACTTTTATGGTGGGGCATGAGTGCTATCAAAGTTATTTGGGTTCTTCTCTTCATTGGATTTGCTATTAAGGTACCCGTTTTTCCATTTCATACTTGGCTCCCCCTTGCACATGTAGAGGCTCCCACTGCTATTTCAGTTCTTCTTGCAGGTATTTTACTAAAGCTGGGAGTCTATGGAATTTTGAGAGTTAATTATGGTTTAATGCCTGATGGAGTTTACTGGTTCTCATATGCATTAGCACTTCTTGGGCTTATCAATGTAATCTGGGGTGGACTCTGCGCGTTAGCACAAACAGATTTAAAAAAGCTTGTAGCATATTCAAGTGTTAATCATATGGGATATTCACTAATAGGGATGGCAGCAGTAGTTGCCGCAGGAGAGGCACATGGACTGAATATGAAAGCTGCTCAGGCAGGTCTTGGTGGAGCAGTTTTTCAAATGTTTAACCATGGAACAATTTCTGCTATGTTATTTATTTTAGTAGGTGTGATTTATGAACGAGCTCACCATAGAGAAATTGAAGGTTTTGGTGGTCTTGCAAGTCAGATGCCTATCTATACAGGCATTACTGCAGTTGCTTTTTTTGCTGGACTTGGTCTCCCCGGGTTATCTGGGTTTATTAGTGAAGCAATGTGTTTTATTGGTGCCTTTCCCGTTTATAAGGGAATTGTAATCGCCTCAACAATTGGTATTCTATTAAATGCCGCTTATTTTTTATGGGCATTCCAAAGAATTTTCTTTGGTGAGATTAATGAAAAATATTCTGACTTACCTGAGATAAACCGTCTTGAACTATTTACTGTTATACCGCTACTTATTATTACTCTTTTCTTTGGTATCTATCCCTCACCCTATATTGATACCATTTCCAGTACGATGGATGTTATAATTAACCATGTAGTATCGCTTGCTACAAATGCAAGTATGTAATCAATTTAAATGAATAATTTTCAAAGTCTATCTTATTACTACCCTGAACTCATCTTAACAGGAGTCATAATAATATCAGTAATATATGATTTACTGATTGATAAATCTAAATCTGGAAGAGTTGGTTGGGTATTAGTATGTGGCTTAATTCTAGTTGCAATATCTATCCATTTACAAGATGAATTTCCCGTAACAACTTTGTTTACAGATGCAGTTGTCTTAGATCCTTTTTCAACATTTTTTAAAATCATAGTTCTTTTGGCAACTATTCTTGTATCAATAGTAAGCCTTTATTCTGGTGAATTAGATGGTTATAGAAAGGGTGAATATTTTTCTTTATTGGGTATTATTTCATTTGGACTTTTTCTAATGGTGTCAGCAATTGATTTAATAATGGTTTATCTTTCCATAGAAATTGTATCAATAATGTCTTTTATTCTTGCAGGGTACCTGAAGCAAAACGCAAGGTCTAATGAGGCAGCTCTAAAATATGTTGTATATGGTGCTTTTTCTTCCGGAATAATGCTATTTGGTTTAAGCTATGTCTTTGGTTTAACTGGAAGCACTAATTTTTTTCAAATCCAGCAGTCTCTATCTACTTTAGAGAGCGAATCAAATACTGCAGTTATGATGGCAATGATTATGATTCTTGCAGGATTTGGTTATAAAATTTCAGCTGTGCCTTTCCATTTTTGGACTCCAGATGTTTATGAAGGCGCTCCGACAACCATTACTGCATATTTATCTGTAGCACCTAAAGCAGGAGCATTTGCCATGATGCTTAGATTCTTTAATCAGGTTTTTGCAGATGGTGGTGCAATGGCAGGCTTAGATGCTTCATCTTTTTCTGAATTTCCATGGGCAAATATTTTGAGTTTATTAGCCATTATTACCATGACACTAGGTAATGTCGTGGCTATACAGCAGAATAGTATTAAGCGTATGCTTGCCTATTCCAGTATTGCTCATGCTGGATATATGTTGCTTGCTATGCCGGTCATGTCTGGAGATAGTATTTATGCTATAATGATTTATCTTGTAATGTACCTTTTTATGAATTTGGGTGCATTTTTTGTTGTGATAATTGTAAAAAACAAGACTGGAAGTGAATCCTTTGATGATTACAAGGGTCTAGGTTGGGAGATGCCTCTAATCGGTGTTGTAATGACCTTGTTTATGGTTTCTCTTACAGGTCTACCTCCGACTGCAGGTTTTATCGGAAAATTTTATATTTTTGCTTCCTTAATTAAAGGTGGAAGTACTTTTTACTGGCTTGTTGTTATTGGTGGTATTAATAGTGTTATATCTCTTTACTATTATTTAAGAGTAGTAAAAGTGATGTATTTTGAAGGGGAAAAAAAAGAATCTATTCTTTATCCTCCAAGAGTATTAACCGGAATGCTACTTGCCACAGCAATTCCCACTCTTTTACTAGGAATTTACTGGACTCCTATTGCAGACTGGATTAAAAGCTCACTAATATTTTTTATTCAAACTATATAATTAAAAAAATAAATATATAATTTTGAAAAATATTGTCATTAAAAAAGGACATGATATAAGAATGTCAGGTTTGCCATTGAGTAGTTCGGTTTCAAATTTAGTGACATCGAGTGTCTCTCTGATGCCTAACCAGTTCAGAGGTGTTAAGCCAAAATTAATGGTTTCAGAAGGTGAAAAGGTAAAGATTGGGCAACCTCTTTTTTTTGATAAGATAAAACCAGATGTGAAATGGGCATCACCAGCAAATGGATCTGTAAAAAAAATCGAATTTGGATCCCGAAGAGTAATAGAAAAAATTGAAATTGCAGTAGAAGGTCAAGAAACAGTAAGGCATAACTTACTTTCAAAAGAACAGATAAAATCATCTAAAAAAGATTTAGTATTAGATTATATTCTAGAATCTAACCTCTTTCCATTGATCCGCCAAAGACCATTTAATAAAGTTGCAGACCCTAAAGTAGAACCTAGGGATATTTTTATATCAGGTCACAACACGGCTCCCTTAGCAGTAGATTTTCATGAAATTTTGAAAAAAAATAAAGATGCTTTTCAGTTGGGATTGACTGCTCTTAGTAAACTGACCAGGGGTAGAGTATATTTAACCTTGAAGGATTTTATGGAATTTGAAAATGTTCAAGTTCAAACAATTTCTGGTCCTCATCCAGCGGGAAATGTTGGTATTCAAATACACCATACAAAACCATTAAATCCCAATGAAGTTATATGGACTGTGAATGCTCAGCATGTAATTACGCTTGGTAAATTATTTCAAACAGGAGAATATGATCCTTATTTTACTGTATCTATTGGTGGCTCTGGGGCTGATAAGCCAGAAGTTGTTAAAACATTAACTGGTTCTAGTATACAATCTATGTTAAAAAATCAATCTAGGGAAAATCCTGTTCGCTTTATTTCAGGCGATGTTTTGACAGGTGAAAAGGTAAATAAAGATGATTTTATGGGGTTTTATGATTCTACTCTTACTATTGTTGATGATCAAGTAGATAGACCATTTCTTGGGATGCTTAGTCTAGGGAATAGTAATACGAAATACAGTCTCACAAATACGTTTTTATCATTGTCAAGTTCATTATTTAATTTTACCACATCACAGAATGGTGAAAAAAGAGCAATGGTTCCAATTAATGCATGGGAAAATGTTTTGCCAATGGATATCTATCCAAATCCACTCTATCGGGCTATCTTAGCTCACGATATAGAAGAGATGGAAAAACTTGGTATATGGGAATGTGATGATGAAGATTTCGCGTTATGTTCTTTTGCTTGTCCTAGTAAAATAGATGTCGGTAGTGTCATTAGAGATGGTCTTGATCTAATGGAATTAGAAGGATAACCATGAAATGGATTAGAAACTTACTAGATCAAGTTGAACCCCAATTTGCAAAAGGTGGGAAGTTAGAGAAATTTGCACCTGTTTACGAAGCAACGGATACAATTCTTTTTAGTACAGATGAAAGAACTAATACGGGTCCGCATATAAGAGACAGTGTTGATATAAAACGTGTTATGATACTTGTTGTAATAGCGTTAATACCTTGCTATATCTTTGGTACAATTAATGTTGGATACCAAAAAGCTTTAATATTTGGTGACCAGACAACATGGCTGGATAATCTATTGGCTGGTGCTATTGCAATTCTTCCAATTATTGCAGTCACGTTCATGTCTGGTGCTTTTTGGGAATTACTATTTGGCATTGTAAGAGGACATCCTATATCCGAAGGATTCCTTGTGACGTGTGCATTAATACCTCTTACATTACCACCATCAATTCCACTATGGCAGGTTGCTGTTGCTACTTCATTTGGTATTGTTATTGGTAAGGAAATATTTGGCGGTGTGGGAATGAATATATTTAACCCAGCACTTATGGCTAGGGCATTTCTTTATTTTACATATCCAGCTAATATATCAGGAGATAAAGTATGGGCACTAGCACCGGATGGCTATTCTAGCCCAACAGCACTTAGTATACCTGCTGGTAAAATTAATGCTAATGCTGTTGATCTACTCGATAAGGCTAGTTCTAGTCTCGTTTTTGATTTTTCCTGGATAAATATGTTCATGGGATGGATTCCAGGTTCTATTGGTGAGACAAATAAATGGATAATAATGATAGGGGCATTTTTCCTCATTGTTGTTGGTATAACAAGCTGGAGAGTAATGGTTGGTTCTTTAATAGGATTATTTGCTATGAGCTATTTGACAAATATTTTAGCTCCATACTCCACAAATGCAATGCTAACTATTCCTCCGCATTATCACCTTGTTATGGGTGGTTTTATGTTTGGGACAGTTTTTATGGCAACTGAACCAGTTACAGGTGCTCACACTGATATAGGAAGATGGATTTTTGGAATTTTGGTTGGGTCCTTGACTGTAATTATTCGTAGTGTCAATCCAGCATATCCCGAAGGAATTATGTTGGCAATACTCCTTATGAATGCATTTGCACCATTAATTGATTATTTTGTAGTTCAGAGAAATATAAAAAAGAGAATGCTGCGATATGTACAGTAATTCATATACGATAATTTTTATGGCGGTTATTACGATCCTTCTTGGTTCATTTTTATCTATTGCTGCGGGACAATTAGAAGATATACAGGAATTAAATGTAGAGAATGATAGTAAAAAAAATATATTATCTTGCCTAGGTTATAAAGAGAGTCAAGATAAACCTTGGACTTCAAATGATATAAAAAAAATATTTGAGAATAATATTGATGCTTATGTTTTGAATTCAAAAGGCAATCGAACAGATAAAGACCCAAAGTTAGTTGATCCTGAAACTGATAATGAAAATTATCCCATATATGTAGATAAAAATGATGGGAAAATTAAAGGATATGCAATTCCAATATCTGGAAAAGGATTATGGTCAACTCTTTATGGATACTTTGCCATTGAACCTGATGGAATTACTGCCAAAGGGATAACATTTTATGCACATAAAGAGACACCTGGTTTAGGAGGAGAAGTAGATAAGCAATGGTTTCAAAAGAATTTTGTTGGTAAAAGATTTATTAATGATGATGGTGAATTAGTTGGTATTAAAGTTATAAAAGGCAAAGCTGATCCAAATAGTCGATATGAGGTTGATGGTATTTCAGGTGCAACCATCACAAGTAAAGGATTAGAAAATTTTTTAATTGATGATCTAAAAAAATATGAACCATTTTTTAATAATATCAGAAAAGGATAAGACCCATGGTTGTTTTTGAAAAAAAGTCAAAACAAGCACTGACTGATCCTCTTATGAAAAATAATCCTATCAGTCTACAAGTATTAGGAATTTGTTCTGCTCTCGCTGTGACCGTACAGCTAAATACCGCTGTTGTTATGACACTGGCGGTAGTGTCTGTTTTATCCATTTCCAATACTGTTATTTCTCTATTAAGAACTATGATTCCCGGAAAGGTAAGAATTATTGTTCAGCTTTCTGTGATTGCAACATTAGTGATTACTACTGATCAGATTTTACAGGCTTATTTGTATGATATAAGCAAACAATTATCAGTTTTTGTGTCCCTAATAATTACCAATTGTATAGTAATGGGAAGAGCAGAAGCATTTGCCATGCAAAATACACCAGGTAAATCTTTTCTTGATGGTTTGGGTAACGGACTTGGATATGGTGGTATTTTGATATCAGTAGCTTTTTTCAGAGAATTATTAGGAAATGGATCGGTTTATGGTTATCAGGTTATACCAGATTTTATTTATGATGCTGGTTATCAAAATATGGGACTTATGGTTCTTTCGCCGGGTGCATTTATTATACTTGGACTCATAGTTTGGGCTCATCGTATCGCAAGTGGTATAGAAGAGGATTAATTTTATGGAACACTATATCAGTATATTAACAAAAGCTATCTTTATTGAGAATATTCTGCTCGCTTATTTTTTAGGAATGTGTTCATTCTTGGCAATATCAAAAAAGGTAGATACATCTATTGGACTTGGCTTTGCGGTAATTTTTGTATTGACAATTACAACTCAAGCAAATTGGGCTATTCATAATTTTTTACTAAAAAATGGTGCACTTTCATGGTTGAATTCTGATTACGGTGTGAATGGCAGTAATGCTATTGACCTTAGTTTTTTAAATAGTATTATATTTATCGCAGTCATTGCTGCTATGGTTCAATTGGTGGAAATGACACTAGATCGATTTGTTCCTAAATTATATATCAGTTTGGGAATATTCTTGCCATTAATAGCAGTTAATTGTGCTATCCTTGGTGGTTCAATGTTTCTAGTTGAGAGAGAATACACTTTCATGGAGTCCACTGTTTATGGGTTTGGGTCAGGTATCGGGTTTTTCTTAGCAATTACATCTATGGCGGCTATAAGACACAGAATAAGATATTCCAATGTACCCATCCAATTAAGAGGTATTGGTATTACAATGTTATTAACAGGGTTAGTTTCAATGGCATTCATGGCTTTTTCAGGAATTGACTTATAGTGGAACAAATCTTTCTTAGTATAGCAGTTTTCACTGGTGTAGTATTATTTTTAGTTCTTCTTCTAAATTTTGCAGAAAGCCAATTGCTACCCCAAGGTGATGTGACGATAAATATTAATGGACAAGATGATAAAAGCATAATCACTCGTCCGGGTGGTACTCTCCTTACTGCCCTAGCTGGAAAGTCTGTTTTTTTACCATCTGCATGTGGAGGAGGAGGAACATGTGCAATGTGTGAATGTCAGGTTTTAGAAGGAGGTGGGGATATATTACCCACAGAGACAGGACACATTAGCCGTAATAAAGCCAAGGATAATTGGCGATTAGCTTGCCAAGTTAAAATCAAACAGGATATGAAAATAAAAGTTCCTGATGAAATTTTTA
>CAZPHE010000007.1:0-53316 GCA_964586315.1 uncultured bacterium
ATTAATTAAGATTGATGTTGGCAATAAAATTATAAGTGCATATTGAAAATTATAATCAAGTATTAAAAGTATTGGAGTTCCAAATAATAATACTCCAGTCCCAAAAATAGACTGTACTATAGCAGTAAAAAATATTGTTATAAAAATATCAAATGCCATATTCATTATCTAATATTATCAAATTCAAAAACTCAATACCTATTTCAACCAAATTCGATTTATTTATTATTGCACAAATAATAAAATAAATGAAAGGAATAATATTATATATTCAATTTTTGTATACTATCTTTGATAGTGCAAATAACTATAAATGGTAAAGAATTTTAAAGAATGTTGGATGATGGTTTGATTGAACAAGAAGATTATGATGCAAAGAAGAAAGAGTTACTTGGTCTTTAGGTAGGATTTTTTCAACGGTCGGTGATTTATAATAGGAAAGCTGTTTCTTGAGTTTCTGTAGTAGGTGGATTGGATTCCCAAACATGGCTCTTAATAATTAAATGGGAAAAACTTACAATCCTTATGCTAACTCACTTGATGGGTTAATACTAGATGACCCCGTATCCGCATTTTTTGATTTTTGTAAGGAACGAGAAAATATTCGTTTAAAAAGAGAAATGGGTTTACCAGCTCCATGGAGTAATGATATTATTTTTCAAAAGGGTAGATTTTTAAATGTATTTAGAGAAGATGATCGTGGAAGTAAAGCAATTATACGTTTTATAAAAAATTCAGAAAAAGATTTACCGACACTGATCCACGCCTTATTTTTTTCACGCTGGTGCAATAGGCAAGAAACTTTGGATACATTATCATCCCAAATTATATCTAAACCTGATGAATTAACTCAAAAATTAAAAAAAATTGGCATTTGGTGTAATACAACTGCTTATCCCGTTGAAAAAGTATATTGGGGAGGAAAACAATATTCAAGAATTTTTACTGCTACTCATCTTTTTGCAAAAATCAAAAATACATTAACAAACTTAATTATCCAAGCAAACGGAGATATAATTAAAGCCACTGATGCAGTGAATGAAAAATTTAATATGCAAAATAATTTCCCAATTTTTATGGCAATTACCGATTTATCATGGTTTCGACCTGATGTAATTAAACCTTCTAGTCACGTTCCAACAGGTATTGGTGCTTTAGCTTATTTAGATAGACTTCAAACGTTTTTTGGTCTGGATAATCACAAGCAAACATGTGAAAAAATGATAAAATTACAAAAAGAATATTGGCCAGAAGCTAAGCGCGAATTCCAACCTATAGATATCGAATATCTTTCTTGCGAATGCAGAAAATATTACAGTTATGTAAATGAGACAAAACTATTTGAAGGTAAAAATCTTTTTCAACCAAATCAAAATGATTTATGATACTAAAAATAATATGATTCAAAGAAAAAAATTTTCAATATTTATTTTATATTGCTTAATCACAGCATGTAACAAAAAAGAAACCAATGCTCCAATTAATATAGATATTAAGGATAGTACTGTGGTTTCTTTAAATGGGTTATTACAAGTTAGTGGGAACAAAATTGTAAATATGAATGGAGACCCGCTTGCATTAGCAGGGAATAGTTTTTTTTGGAGCAATGATAATTGGGGAGGTGAACGTTATTATACACCTGAAGTTGTTACCTGGCTAAAAGAAGACTGGAAGACAACTATAGTCCGTGCTGCTATGGGGGTCGAAGACCCTGGAGGTTATCTTGATAATAAAACTGGAAATAAAAACCGTGTAAAAACCATTATAGAAACTGCCATTAATCTAGGAATATATGTGATTATTGATTGGCATTCCCATCATGCAGAAGAGCATGTAGATGATGCTATTAGTTTTTTCGAAGAGATGGCTTCACTTTATGGTGAATATGAGAATGTAATCTATGAACTATATAATGAACCTTTAGATATATCATGGAGTGAAACGATAAAACCTTATGCATTAACTGTTATTGGAGCAATCCGTACTATTGATCCTGATAATCTTATAATAGTTGGTACACCCGAATGGTCTCAAAGAATTGATTTAGCAGCAGCTGATCCAATAATTGAATATTCTAATATAGCTTATACACTACATTTTTACACGGCTTACCACCACCAGTGGTTAAGAGATAGAGCAACAGCTGCACTAGATAGTGGGATTGCTCTATTTGTGACAGAATGGGGTTCAATCGGTTTTAGCATTGTTGATAGTGAAGCAAACAATTGGATGGAATGGTGTTTTACAAATAAAATTAGTCACTGTAACTGGGTTGTCAATGATAAGGAAGAAGAATGGTCCATCTTGGTCCCTGGTTCAAGCACAACTGGAGGATGGGATGAAAACGATCTTACTGCTTCGGGTAAACTTGCCAAAAATATTATTTCAAATTGGTCTTATTAAATTTTTATTTACAATGTTCTAATATTGGAATTCCGCTATTCTTATTTTGTTCTAATGCAAGTTTTCTTTCTTCTATCGTAGCATAATTCAAATCCCAATCAATCAACTTTTTTGCCATAATTCTGTGAAAAAAATATGGTAAAAACAAAGCAAGGTACAGCATTGAAAGGTAACCCTGGGGCATCATAGGAGCGTTTTGATATGGCTTTAGCTCCCAATATTTTAAATTTGATTTCTCATGATGTGATGAATGGCGAGTAACATTATAAAGATAGATACTACTTAATACACTATTGGAATTCCATGAATGTCTGGGTTGAACTGACTCGCCAGTTACTCTTACCAACCCATAATGTTCAGAATAATTAATTACTTCAAGTAAACATTTTGCTACAAATGCACAGATTAAATAAATCAGCATACCAATTAACCCTCCAACTAAATATGCCAATCCTGTTATAACTAAACTTCTTATATATCCCAAAATCATTGTATTACTTAAACTAAAAACATTTTGACCTCTTCGCTTCATTTGGTCAATTACAAGGATCCAAGCATCGCGGTGTTCTTGGAATATTGCTTTTACAATAAAAATATAAATATTCTCCCCTCTTTTTGCAGTTGCTGGATCAGTATCTAGTCCAACATTTTTATGGTGACCATATACATGCTCTAAAGCAAACGCACAATCCCAAGAAATTGCCAAAAGCCAATTACCAATGAACATGTCCAGTGTATTCTTTTTTCGGTGAACCAATTCATGGCCAGGGACAGTACCCATAATGCCAATAAACAAACCTGTCAATGCAACAAAAGATATTTTATTTATTGAATCAATAGATCCTTTTACCTCAATATAGTTCAAATTAAAAAAATCGTTTAATAAAAACCTATCAATCGGAGAATCTTGGCTACTTAAAAGAAAAGAAGTCAATAAAACAAGTATCATCAATAAAGGTAAATTGATATACATAGGAAGATTTAATAGAAATAGATTCGAGTATTGGTGCTCATAGATGTCTTTCTTAAGAAGCCAATCACCTATAATTATGAATGCTGAATAGCCAATGAAAAATATAGAAGGCCAAACGTTACCTATTTGGCAACAATATATAGCAAGAATCAATGTAATAGTAGATATATAATATTTTAAATATTTCATAATTTTAATATTCCAAATATTACAAGGATTAACATATAATCACAAAAAAACATCTTCATTACTAAATGAAAATATTCTAAAAAAAAATTTATTATCATCTTATTAAAAAGTTAAGTTTAGACATTAATGAATACTCCCGTCTACTTTATTTCTGATGTACATTTAAAACTCACGCTAGATAATGCTGAGAAAAAAAGGCGTAAAAATCTATATAGACTTTTAGATAAAATATGTAAAACTGGTGGTACTTGTTTTTTTGTTGGCGATCTTTTTGATTTTTATTTTGAATACAATGACCTAATTCCAAAAGCCTTTGCTGATTTTTATGATAAAGCAATGTATATGAAAAAGAAAGGTGTGAAACTCCACTTCCTAACAGGTAATCATGATTATTGGTTTCAAGATTTTCTTGAATATTCTTTAATGGATAAAATCTACACTGATGATTTACAAATAATAATCAATGGGAAGAAATTTTATATCACACATGGTGATGGATTATTAAGCGGGGATTATGGATATAAAATACTTAAAAAAATAATCCGATCAAAATTTTTCATCATACTGTTTCGATTGATCCACCCTACAATTACTTACAAAATCGCAGGGTTTGTTTCTAGGAGTGGGTATCATCAGCATTCAGAAAATATTAATATGAATATAAGAATTGAACTCCAAAATTTTGCGAAAAAACATTTTGATAATGACTTTGATTACATGATCTCGGGGCATTATCATTTAGGTGAAATGTTTACAATAAATCATGGGAAACTGGCTGTTCTTGGGGATTGGTTTGATAAACCAAGCTATGCAGTATTTGATGGAAATGACCTGACCCTTCTAAATTGGGAAAAATAATGATTAGGCACTTTATAATAATTATTTCAACAATACTTATTTTTCAAGGATGTTCAACAATTAAAGGATTATTAGGGAAAAAACCAATTGGAGATCCTAATGATCCTGATTTTTTAAATCGTGTACAAGAATTAAAAAGTGCATACCGAGAAGGCAATGTACAAGCTTTAGATGAATTAATTGAAGTGTATGAAAATCCAGATCTCCATGTAAAACTAAGAGTCGCTGCAGGTAAGACACTTGCGCAAACACAACATCCAAGAGCTCTCCATGCTATTTCTGAAATGGTAGCCACAACCACCGCATTAGACTATGCTCTTTTGAATGAATCAATTAAAATGTTAGGCATGTTTCAAGAAAATCCAAAGGCAGCAGCAGCATTAGTACGTTCAATGCACACTATGGAAGAAAAAACCAATGAAATCCATATAACATTAGTTAAAAACCTTAATCGAGTAAGAACAAAAGATCAAATATTGGCTCTTCTAGATCTATATGAAGTAGCAAAAAGTAATATGTCACGTACAGAGAGATTATTAACTGAAACAATGGGTGCACTAGGGAATGATCAAGTTGTACCAATTCTTACAACAATCGCAAAAGATCATAGAATTAATATTGGAGTCCGTAATAAAGCAGTTGAAATACTTGGGAAAAAAAATCCAGATGATGTTGCAGTAGCTTTTGCAGAATTATTGGGAGACCCCAATACAAATCTTGAAGTTAGAGAATTTGCCTTAAATACAATGAAAGGAGTTAAAGAAGAGAATCTTGTCCTCGCACTTTTAAATACTTATAATATGGGAAAAACTGAATACTATAGCCTATTAAACACAATGTTAATGGCCTTAGGAGAATTTGATGACCCTGAAGTTAAAAAAGCAGTAATTGAGATTGCTCATAGTGAAGATTATCCAATGGATATTAGAAAAAAAGCTATTGATAATCTTGCTGCATTCAATGACCCTTCTGTATTAAATGGATTACTACCAATGCTAGAAAACAAAAATAATTATATTTATTATGATAATATAATTAACATGGTTTATAAACTAGGAGAAGAAAAAAAGAACGCAGAATCAGTACGGAGAATGGCTTTCAAGGCTCATTTTTCAAAAAGGGAACATGATTAAATACTTTCACTACCTTTATATTTTCGGAATATTTATCTCTCTTAAGGCAGAAGATAAATCCAAGAAAAAATTCGCTGTTTCTGGTATAGTACAAAATGTAAATGGAGAGGGTATAAAAGGTGTCAGACTTATAATTTACAATAAAGATAGGGAGGAAATTGATGATGGAAAATCTGGGAAAAAAGGGCAATTTAAATTTAAAAAAATATCTGCTGGATCTTATATCCTAGAGGGAGAACATAAAAAAGAAGGTAAAGGTGGAATTAAATTTTCTGTGAAAACTAAGGATATTGATAATATAATTTTAAAAATAAAAATTCCGGAAGAAAAAAATGAAATAGACAACATGACTATTCAACCTCCAAAAGAATCTGAAAAAGTGCTCTTGCCACAACAAAGAAATATTTCTGAAAAAGAAACCTTAAAATTTGAAGAATATTTTTTTGGATACGAATCCAATATTAAAGAGTTAAAGTTAGAGATAGATTCATTAAAAAGCGTTGTTAAGGGTTATGAAAAAAAACAAACAATGCCTAATGTTAGTAGGGAAATTCTAGATTTGATCAAAGTTCCTGATTATCAACATAGAGTTGAACTTCAAAATGGTACGGTGGTTTCTGGATCCATCATAGAAGAGTCAGACTCAACCTTAACACTGAGTACACAGATCGGGACCTTAGTACTTAAAAAAGAAATGGTAATCAGAATGGATGAGCTAGAAAAGCCTGGACCAAAGGTAATCTTTTTAGGTGACCCATTTGTTGATTATTATCCTGATCACCAAATTTTTACGGGTAAGGTTAAAAATATTGGTGAAATTAGAGCCGATTTTGTAAGAGTAATTGGAAAACTTTTTGATCAGGCAACTACCAATACTGGAACAGATTCTATATTTGTAAAAGGAACTCGAGTTGTTTATGAATCAAATGTGATTGCAGATACAGCATTAAAACCAGGACAAACTGCCTCGTACAGTCTAACTGTACCAATAAAAAAAGGACAAAAATCTGAATACCATATCATGGATATTCATTGGGAACAAACAAAATGAAACATCGTGCTATTACATTCTTTCTAATTACCTCAACTATTTTACTAGGTCATGACCATAGTGAAAATCGTACTATTGATTTTCCAAACCCAACTGGTTTCAAAACACTAATATGCGATTTACATATGCATTCTGTTTTTTCTGATGGAAGTGTATGGCCTGATATACGCGTGCAAGAAGCACAAAAAGATGGTTTAGATGTTATTGCAACAACTGAGCATATTGAATATCAACCATGGCAAGCAGACATACCTCATCCGGATAGAAATAGATCTTTCGAATATCACTCCAATTTTGCAAAAGGTTCAGATGTAATGGTAATTAATGGTTCTGAAATCACCAGAAATATGCCCCCCGGTCATGCAAACGCAATCTTTTTAAAAGATGCAAATAAGTTAATAACCGAAGACCCAATTGATGCTTATATAGAAGCTAAAAAACAGAATGCATTTATTTTTTGGAATCATCCACATTGGGCTAGCCAATCTCCCGATGCAAGTGTACCATTAAGTGACATGCATCAAAAATTGATTAAGGAAGGTCTCCTTGAAGGAATTGAAATTGTAAATGACACAACTTTTTCAAATGAAGCATTACAAATAGCCTTAGATTATGATTTAACTATTTTAGGTACATCTGATATCCATGGAATTGTTGATTGGCAATATAGAATTCCTTCAGGTGGTCATAGACCTGTGACACTAGTATTTGCACGTGAAAAAACTAAAATTGGATTGAAACGGGCTTTAAGAAATGGACAAACAGTAGTTTGGTTTAAGAAAAAATTGATTGGAAAGTCTGATTTTTTAATCCCTCTAATTAATGCTAGCCTTAACGTAAAATCCGCTGAATACATTCCAAACACAACCGTTGTTCATGTGACTATTTCAAATAATTCAGATGCTCCATATTCATTGATCAATCAGAGTGAATATGATTTTTACAATTTAACAGACTTAGTCGCAATTCCAGCACATGGAGAAGTTAATATTGATGTCCGAACTATTGATAAAAAAAGAAAGTTCCAATTGAAATTTGAAGTCTTGAATGCCTTAACCGCACCAAATACCCATCCAGTTATAACAATATCTGTTAGGCCGAAACCATAACTATTCTTTAGCTCTTTTGCAGCTTTTTCTGTATAGGTAATGGTTAGAATATGTTGTGGATCAACCTCATAATTTTCTATGAGATAAATGATCATATTCCAATGTGAATGTTTTTCCAGTGCCTGCTCCAGCTAAAATCTTTAATGAACCGGGAGGATGCTCTATGGCAGATCTCTGTTTTTTGTTTGGTGGATGTTTCGTATAATGGGTATTCATAAAGATAATTGATATGTTAAAAAGGTTCATAAAAAAAACAACAAATAATCATATTCTATTAAAATGTGAATGGTTCAAAAAGATTTTTTTTAACCTTTACGTACCTTATGAGTCTCATAGCTTGAAATGACATGCAAAACGACCATGATTTCATTAAAGAATATCAGAATGAAAATATATCCGCTTATGATCAACTTATTAAGAACCATTTGTCCAATACGGTTGGATTCTTTTTTAATATCACAGTTGATAGAATATAAATTAATTTAAATTTTATAAAAATTAGCCTGAACTAAAACTTATAATCCTATATTAAATTTCTATATATGAAAAATATCAATTACAATACAACGTTTAACCTTTTATTTGTTTTTATACATATTCTGTATGGTCATAAGGATCATAAAAATAAACCTGCAATGCCCGCAATCGGTATCGTTCAAGGTATTATTCTTGATTCTACTTCATCCGAACCCATTGAATATGCCTCGATATCATTAGTAGAACTTGAGCACAATGAACTTATCACCGGAGGGCTTACTGATAAAAATGGCGCACTTAATATCACAGGAATACCACTAGGAAAATACGTAGCAGTTATAGAATTCATTGGATATAAAAAGAAAGAAATTGGACCTATCAACCTTTACCCTGGAGAAGGGGCTGGAATACGTCATAATTTTGGTAAAGTAAAACTAAATATTTCTGCCGTAAACATGAGTGAAGTCGAAGTTGTTGGTGAAGAGAGTACCTTTATTCAGACTATTGACAAAAAAATATTTAATGTAGGTCGAGATTTATCTTTATCTGGTGGCACAGGTTCAGACGTATTGAGAAAAGTACCATCTGTTGATGTTGACATTGATGGTGTTGTTACTATTGCTGGTGATGCCAATGTAACTATTCTTATTGATGGTAAACGTAGTGGTAGAACAGGTAGTGGCAGACGTGGTGAAGTTGAAAATTTATCTGCCTCAATGATAGATAAAGTTGAGGTAATAACAAATCCCTCAGCAAAGTATGATCCCGATGGTGTTGGTGGAATTATAAATATTGTAATGAAACGGGGAGCTTTAGACGGATTTAATGGTACTGTTTCCATGATGCAGGGCGAATACAATAAACAGAACTATAATGGCAATCTAAACTATCGAACAAATAAATATAACCTTTTTACTAATGCTAATTTTCGGACTGGGGATAGAGTTGGAGATGGTCTTAGACAATTTGATTATATCTATTCACTCGATAGAATAGAATCGATTTATACAAATACCAGTCGTACTCGAACCCCAAAGAATTTTGGGTTACGATTTGGAGGCGATTACTATCCTTCAAAAGCCAGCACTATAGGTTATACATTTGATGTTTCAAAACATAATGAAAGAACTCAGCAAGAGTTTGACTACATAAAAAATACAATTAATCCAAATTTAATTGGTTTACTTACAACAACAGAACGAGATGATGGTTTCCATATGGATCATGTTTTATCCTATGAAAACAAATACAATTCAGAAGTTCAATTACTGAAAGGATATGTCAGTTATTCTTACGAAATAGACGATGTACATGAAACTGGAGATATGAATTCTGAATATGGTGCTAATTTTTCTGGAAATAGTACTACTGCAGATGAACACAATAATAATTTTACTGCCGCTGTTGATTACGAAAACGAATTTGGGGAGAGACTAGGTTATGAAATTGGGGCAAAAGCTACAATTAGAGATTTTGAAAAGAATCTGACATATCTACAAGAAATTTATGAAAATGATTATGAGGAAGATATTTATGCTGCATATATTGTCACTCGATATGATGTAACAGATCACTTCGGTTTTAAGTTTGGAGCTCGTGCTGAACAGGTCGAAACAATAGCAACTCTTAAGGGACCAGAACCAACTGAACATGATTCAATTAATATCCTCACCAAACTTTTTGATGATGGGATTGCACAATCACCTTTCAATAAAAACTATTTCAAAATTTACCCAAGTGCATTTTTACTTTATAAACTTACAGAAAGACAAACCATCCAATTTGGGTACTCTAAAAAAGTGAATAGACCAAGTAGAAGAACAATTAGCCCATTCCCTGATAATACTCTGGATATTACTAGGTTACGAAATGGAAACCCTTATCTCAATCCAGAATACAGTGACGTAATGGAGATAACATTTTCTAGTAACTCAAGAAAATTAAACTTGAATTTGTCAACATCATATAAAAACACAAAAGATGTAATCATGTGGTGGGACAGAGATTATATTACTTTTGATTCCACTACCTACGAAATAATGTCATCAGGAAATGCTGATAATTCTATTAGTCAAAACTTTAGTGGAAATATTATGTATCGACCGATGCCACTAGCAAGTATCATGGGTTGGGGTTGGGGTTGGAACTCTGTGCAAGAAGGAAGTGATGTAGATGGTGATGGGAAATCTAGAGGATTTGGCTTTGGAGGAAGATTAACTCTAAATATTCCAACAGTTGCAAGACTTGAACTTTCAGGAAATGGAAGAGCTCAAATGAGAATTTCTACTGGTACCATACCTTCTAATTACAGAATTAACCTTGGCTTGCAGAAATCATTTCTACAAAACAAATTATCTGTAACCTTCAAAGTTGATGATATATTTCAAACAGGTAAATTTATTATTGATACTGAAAATACCGTGACTAATTCTGAAACTGGTGAAGAATACATTCAAAATATGTATGCAGAGCGTCAACGGCAAAAACGTTTTTCCTCAATAGTCTTAAATTATAATTTTGGCAAACAACAAAAGAAAAGATGGAATAAAAGCAATTTTTCTGGACGATCTGGTGGCGGAATGGGTGGTGGCGGAATGGATATGGATTTTTGAACTAAGGAAGTCTAATACGTTCAACCATGTTCTTTATTTCTTCAGGTGGTTGGGGATTGTTTTTTGAGACAATATAAGCAATAACAAAATTAATCATTGCTCCAACTGCCCCAAATGCATTGGGTTCAATTCCTAAAAACCAATTTGGCTCCATATTACCAAGAAAAGAAGTTGATTGAATAAACATGATGCCCTTATGCTGAAAAACATACAAAAGAGTCACCCCAATTCCTGCGAGCATCCCTGCAATGGCACCTTCTTTATTTATTGTTTTTGAAAAAATACCCATCATCAATGCTGGGAAAATTGATGATGCTGCCAAACCAAAAGCTAATGCAACAGTACCAGCAGCGAAATCAGGTGGATTAAATCCAAAATAACCTGCAACCACAATAGAACCTGCCATCGCAACACGGCTGGCTTTGAGTTCATCTTTCTCAGAAATATTTGGTTTAAAAACTCCTTTTAATAGATCATGGGATATTGCAGATGAAATTGCCAAAAGTAGACCTGCAGCAGTAGATAAAGCAGCTGCCAATCCACCTGCAGCAACCAAAGCAATTATCCAGTTTGGAAGACCGGCAATTTCAGGATTAGCAAGAACCATAATATCACGATCCACTTTAATCATCTCATTATCTTGAGTACCTGAATATTGGATTAACCCATCTTTATTTTTATCTTCAAATTTTAAAAGACCTGTTTTCTCCCAATTTCTAAACCAAGAAGGTCTTTCTTCATAGGCTAGATTTTGTTCGTAGTTTGGTCGATCAATAGTAGTCATTAGATTAAGCCTTGCCATCGCAGCAACTGCAGGAGCAGTAGTATACAAAATCGCAATAAAAACCAAAGCCCATCCTGCAGATGAGCGAGCAGATTTCACAGATGGGACCGTAAAAAATCGCATAATTACATGAGGCAGACCAGCTGTTCCAATCATTAGGGAAAGTGTATAAAAAAACATATTAAATAAACTTAGACGTGCATTCGTTGTGTATTCTTGAAAACCCAGTTCTTTAACAACCTGATCTAATTTATCTAATAAGTATGAACCATCTTCCAAGGTTCCGCCTAGACCAAATTGAGGAATTGGATTACCTGTAAGCATAAAAGAAATAAAAATGGCAGGAATAGTATAGGCAATGATCATAATAACATATTGGGCAATCTGGGTATAAGTAATTCCTTTCATTCCTCCCATAACAGCGTATATAAAAACAATAGCCATACCAACCATGAGACCTTGCTCGTAGTCCACTTCCAAAAATCGAGAAAAAGCAACCCCTATACCTTTCATCTGACCAATTACATAGGTTACTGAAGCAATAATGAGGCATAGTACTGCAACCACCCTAGCTGTTTTTGAATAATAACGGTCACTAATAAATTGGGGGACAGTAAAAGAACCATGTTTTCTCAAGTATGGTGCAAGTAAGAGTGCTAATAGTACATAACCACCAGTCCAACCCATTAAGAATACTGAACCGCCATAACCAAAGAAAGCAATTAATCCTGCCATGGAAATGAATGAAGCAGCAGACATCCAGTCTGCTGCAGTTGCCATTCCATTTGCTACTGGATGTATATCACCTCCAGCAACATAGAATTCCGTCGTGCTCCCTGCTCTAGCCCAAAAAGCAATTCCTATGTATATCAAAAAAGTGATCCCCACAATTAAAAATGTTAGAGTTTGAAGTTCCATATTATTTTAAATATCTACTCCATATTTTTTATCTATTTCTCCTATTTTATGGGCATAATAGAAAATAAGGAAAACAAATATATATATTGAACCCTGTTGTGCAAACCAAAAGCCCAATTTAAAACCACCTAATCGGATAAAATTCAAATATTCAACAAATAAAATACCAAATCCATATGATACAATAAACCACATAACCAAACATCTTATGATTAGATTAATATTTTCATTCCAGTAACTATGATTACTTTTTTTAAATAAACTAGAGATTCTTTTTATATCGAAGGGTCTTATAATTTTAGAATCTGGTTTGTTTCCCCCAATTATTAACCATCTAAGGAAATTAGAAAATTCTATTAACCAAATAAGAAATTTTATTAATTGATTCATAATATTCTTATTTATTTGAGTCTAGTAAATAATTTTAGTTGTCGATTCCCAAAAGATAGTAATACGGCAACAATAACATAAGCTATAGGACAAACACTTGAAAAACCAAAATTCCAAGGATACACACCAAGTAGCCAAATAAAATAAACACTCATGATATCTTAATATTACATAAAATAATTGTAGGTACAGATTTTTAAAAATTCAATTATAATTATGCTTCTGGAAAATAATTTTTAGAAGGTTTAACTCCACTTTGTAGAATTTTAATAAATAAATTATTTATAAAACTTAATCGTTTATCCTCACTCTCGATTGATATCAGGTCTTTCTTTACAGTTAGTGGTATTTGAAATGCCTGTAGAAATTCATAGGAGATTTTCTTTCCCATATGAATTTCTAAATCTGCATTAATACCAAAACTTAATAGAATCTTTAAGTAAGAATTTTGTAATTCTTCAAGTAGATTGTTATTTTCTTCTATTCTTAGAGGACTATATCTAATTTGACCAATGACTGTATCGCCTTCCATTTCAGTGCCAATAACACTAAATGGTTCTAAGCCTCTTACCATGATATCGTATTCGCCATTTTGGTATTCCTTAAAAACTTCAATCACTTTAACCTTACATCCTTTTTTAAAAACATCTTCTCCTTGACGAAGTATAATGCCAAATGGAAGATTTTCTTCAATCGCATTTTTTACCATTTTTTTATAGCGCGGCTCAAAAATATGTAATGGTAGACTCTCATATGGTAACAAAACTAATTCTAAAGGGAAAAGTGGTAGTTTGAGTATGTTATTTATATTTTAACCTTAGTAGTTTTTAGTTCCATTTTATTTTATAAAAGTTACACCAATATGTTAATAACAGTAATACCTAACATCAAACTAAACTTGTAATATTTAAAGCATGTTCTATACTTCAAAAAAATATAATATTTATTTTTTCAAGACTAAAACATTAATAAAACTGATCAAATTAAAAATAGATTTATTATTTATAAAACAATTCGAATTAAAGATCATAATTCTTATTAAAATTATATTTTTTGTTAATTTTAGAAAAATATTAGCAATATGTTGATATGAAATTCAAAAAAGAAATTACATTAGTATCTAAATATTTTTTTCATACCTTTTTAAAATGGGCAATCCCAATAATCTTAATTCTTTGCCTTATTTTTATGACATCATATTTAATAAAATTTTTCCAATAATATCATTCTTATGATCAAATTATTAAAAAACTCAACATTTATGTTATTTTTTTCAGGTAATGTAATCTCATTGATTGGTTTTGGGTTTAATCTGATCGCTATTAGCTGGATGGTTTTAGAGAAGACGGGATCAGAATATGCACTAGGGAAAGTTATGGCATCAGCTACAGTCCCTGGTTTAATCCTTGCGCTATTTGCAGGAATAATTATTGATAGAGTTAATCGAAAATGGTTACTTGTTACGTTAGATATTTTCAGAATGATAGTTGTAATGATATTTCTAATTATTTTGAGATTCTATGATTTCCATCTCTGGTTCATTTATCCAGTTGTTATTTTTTTGGGCTTAGGCAATTCTTTGTTTTGGCCTACCGCACAAGCATTCGTACAAGAATTAGTGATTGAAAAAGAGTACTTTAATGCAAATAAACTACTTTCAGCAAGTTACCAAGTTGGCTCAATCCTTGGTGCGGGTATGGGTGGTTTCATTGTCCATTTATATAATCCAAAAGTTGCATTATGGTTCAATGTGGGAACTTACTTCATATCAAGCATATTGATTGCTTTGGCACCCTTCAAATTTGTAGCACAATCTAAAAAAACAAACAATATTTATCATGCAATTGTAAAGGGGTTTAATTTTTTAAAACATCGATATGATGTTTTGGTCTTAGGATTAACTACTATATTATCTGATGTTGCAATTTGGGGTTCACTCTCGGTATTAACGATTACTATTTCAAAAGAAATCTTTAAGAAAGGCAGCTGGGGTTATGGTCTTATGGATGGCTTATATGGTATTGGAGCACTTTTTTCAACTATCCTTGTAGGTTATATGATAAAAAATATAGGTCGTGCAAATTATCTGTTATTTTGTTATGGGATAGCAGGTATTATGTGTTTAATTACCCCCTTTATGCCTAATATATATCTAGCTGCAATAGTTTATTTTATAATGGGATTACATAATAATTCAGCACGAATTATAATTAGAACTATCTTTATGGAAAATATCCCAAACAAAATTATGGGCAGAGTTCAAACTATACTTGGAGTATATACAAGAGGTATGGTTGTACTAAGTTCTTTATACGCTGGTTGGTTTATTGAGTATAAAAACATTATAATAGGAATTAATTTTACTTTTTTACATTTTATTATTGCCTTTATTGGCACCTTAGCAGTAATGAATCTATTGAAAAAACCCAATAATATTTTAACTGAGATTTCTTGACAATGCCTGAATTACCTGAAGTTCAAACTGTAGTTAATCATCTCAGAGATGATTTGATTGGAGAAAAAATATTGTCCATTACTCCAATATGGCCCAAAGTATTACATAACTTTTCTCCAAAAGATATCAATACTGAAAATGATAATACAAGAATCCTTGATGTATTTCGTCGTGCAAAATTCATAATTATTCAACTCGAAGAAAAAATTCTTGCTGTACATTTAAGAATGACAGGAAAACTTTACTTATCAAAAAAAAAATTCCCAAAACATGTTACAGCCTTTCTAAAACTTAGCAATAATAAAAAGATTGTATTTTATGATATTAGAAAATTTGGCAGGTTTTATTTGTTTGATAATCTTGATCCAATAAATAATAGGCATGGACCAGAACCTCTTGATGATGCTTTCACAGTAGATTTATTTTTTGAATCTATCTATAATAAAAAACGTCGTATCAAAGCTCTACTTCTTGATCAATCATTTTTATCAGGTCTTGGTAATATCTATGTTGATGAAAGCCTTTGGCATAGTGGAATCCATCCTAATTCAATATCAAATAATATACCAAAGAGCAAAATAAAAATCTTGCATAAAAATATTCGTAAAATTCTTAAAAATGCGATTAATAAGAAAGGAACAACAATTATAGATTTTTATGTTAACGGAGAATCGGGAAAATATTCACATGATTTATGTATTTATGGCAAAATTGGAGAACCATGTACAAAATGTGGAAATAAAATAGAAAAGTTGCGAATTGCCGGTAGAGGGACTTATATATGTCAAAAATGTCAAAAACTTTATAAAAAAAAATTATGAACAATATTCCAATAGTTTTAAATCAAGAATGGTCACAACTAAAAAAGGGAATAACGTTTGCAGATCACGATTATCATTCTTTTGTTATATCAACTATTCGAGAAAATAGACCTGAATCTAGAACTGTTATTCTTAGAGATATCGATGATAAAACACCCTCTATTGCTTTCCATTCGGACTTAAGAAGTAAAAAAATCCAAGATATTAATAAAAATAATAATTTATCTGCACTTTTCTATGATCGATCAAGAAGAATACAGTTAAGGATTTCAGGTTCTGGAAAGGTTCAAAACAATAATAAGACAACCAAAAAAATTTGGAAATTAATGAGACCCGAAAGCAAACTTTGTTATATGGGACCCTTTTCTCCATCTGACGCGCTAAAAACTTTTAAACCGAATCTTCCAAAACATAATGCACAGGATATTACTCCGAAAAATGATATAATGGGTTATAATCGATTTTGTCGTGTTTTAATAAATATAAAAAGATTGGATTGGCTATATCTTCATCA
This sequence comes from uncultured bacterium, assembly GCA_964586315.1. GTDB lineage: Bacteria > Fidelibacterota > Marinisomatia > Marinisomatales > UBA1611 > CAZEER01. The sequence continues at coordinate 16,688 of CAZPHE010000007.1, forward strand.
CACAGGTCATCAAAGACTCCTTTTCAATTTTGGAGAAAAGATATCATTTAAATGGATTGCAGCCTAATAATTCAAATTAAAATAATGAAACACATATATATATTAATCTTGTTAATATTTTTTTCTTGTACAACTATTTATAAAGGTGGTTATGCACAACCTAATTTTAGCTTAAAGCAACCAAATCAATTAAATGAAACCGTAGAAAATTGGGAAGATGCCTGTAGAACAACTGGTAAAAATTCAGAATTTGAATGGTGGTATTTCGATACAAAACTTGAAAACGGATCATTGCTTGTTTGTTATTTTTATAAAGTCCATTTCTTACAGGATAAATATTTTATAGGTTTGAATTATACCAAATCTAATGGTGAAAATATTTTTAAAATTAAATATTTTAAAAAAAATAGAGTTTCCTTTTCAAAAAATAATTGTAATGTAACAATGGGTAACAATTTTATTAGAGGTAATCTAAATACTTATCATATCAAATTAGATCCTGATGATTTTGATGGTTTTGGCATTAATATTAAGTTGAATTCTTCAATTACTCCGTATCGTCCACAAGATGGTATTATAAAAGCTGGAAAAGATTATTTTGCATGGATAGCTGCTGTTCCAAATGGAAAAACTTCAGGTACATTATATATAAATAATACAGAAAATTATATTAAAGGCGATGGGTATCATGATCATAATTGGGGGAATTTACCTCTACAAAAATTATTTGATGGTTGGGTTTGGTTTAGAGGTACTGCAGGCGATTACACTATAATTGCTTCCCAATTGAATGTATCTGATGAAAGAGGGGGATATGATATACCAATATTATTTGTTGCTAATAATAAAGATGTAATAATAAATCGATTTGCTGATAATGGTGTTTACATGAAAAAATCTAACTTAATTGATGGAGTTTATCCTATAAAAAATGAACCTTTATTTTCATCATTTAAATTTTTTACAGAAAATGGTGAACAAATTCATATCCATGGGAGAGATATGGTAGATAACACAGACATATTAAAAAGAATGGGCATGATCTTACCATTTCGATGGGCATTCAATATTGCAAATATTGATCCTTATTATACACGATTTGATAGTGAGTTAGTTTTTATTGATAGTACAAATAGAAAATATTTTGGTAGTGGGTTTTTAGAAATCATGGATCTTAAATAGATCAGTTTTCTTTTAAATAAACCATGATCGCATTTTGAACATGCATTCTATTTTCAGCTTCATCAAATACAATTGAATTTTTTGATTCCATAACACCATCTGTAACCTCTCGACCTCTTTCAGCTGGAAGGCAATGCATGAAAAAAGTTTTTTTTCCAGTTTGAGAAAGAAGCTGTTCATTAACTTGAAAATCAGCAAATATTTTTTCCCTTTCATTAGCCTCTTCTTTTTGACCCATAGATGCCCATACATCTGTATATATAACATCTGCACCATCAACTGCTGAATGTGGTTCATGAGATAATTCATAGGTAGAAATATTTGAACCTTCAACCATTTTGGTAGTTTCCATATCTGGTTCGAATCCGGGAGGAGAACAGCAAACAAAATGCATAGGTAATTTAGTTGCTAACTGTAACCAAGAATGGACAATATTATTGCCATCGCCCATATAAGTTATTTTTAAATTATCAAGATTGCCTCTGTGTTCAAAAACTGTCATAATATCAGCTAATATCTGACAAGGATGATTATAATCAGTTAAACCATTTATCACAGGTATTTTAGAATATTCTGCTAATTCCAAAATATGGTTATGATCAAAAAGTCTCGCCATAATTAAATCATTATATCTACTAAATAGTCTTGATATATCCTTAATGGCTTCTCGCTTACCTATTCCAATATCTTTTGGACCTAAGAAAAGAGCATGCCCGCCCATCCATTCAAATCCGGTTTCAAAAGAAACGCGAGTTCGAGCAGATGGTTTTGCAAATATCATAGCAAGAGATTGATTTTTAAAAGGTTTGTAGTTCTCCTTATTTTGAAATTTAGTTTTTAATTCTTTAGCCAGGTTAATTAATCCCCAAAGTTCATTATTATTGTAATCAGAAAGATGTAAAAAATGTTTTGGCTTAATTCTCGTCATAAAATATACCGACTCAAATCTTGGTCCTCTAAAATACCATCTAATGATTCCTTAACAATTTTAGCAGTTATTTTTATTCTTGTTTGACCAGGTTTTGGATGTTCAAATAATGGTTTTTCAAGTAACGTTGACATAATTGTATGTAATCTTCTAGCCCCAATGTTTTCCATAGTACTATTTACACTTGAGGCTAATTCAGCGATTGCTCTAATTGCAGCCTTATTAAATTCTAATTCTACATTTTCAGTACTTAATAACGCTGTATATTGTTTTATCAATGCAGAACGTGGATGCGTAAGGATTTTTATAAAATCACCTGTAGTTAATTTATCTAGCTCTACTCTAATTGGAAATCTTCCTTGAAGTTCTGGAATCATATCTGAGGGTGCGCTTACATGGAATGCACCTGCTGCAATAAACAAGATGTGATCCGTTCCTAATACACCATATTTTGTATTTACATTACTTCCTTCAACAATAGGTAATAAATCTCGCTGAACACCTTCGCGACTAACGTCAGGACCTGATTTCCCATTATTGCCAACAACTTTATCGATTTCATCTAAAAATACAATACCATTGTTCTCTGTCCTCTCCCTTGCAATCCTAAAAACCTCATCTTGATCAATTAATTTTGCAGATTCATTTTCTATTAATACTTCCCTTGCTTCCGATACTGGCATTTTCTTAATTCGTTTTGTTTTAGGTAATGCACCTGTTAGCATATCTTTAATATTCATTCCAATATCTTCCATCCCCATAGGGCCAAGAACATGCATACCGATGGTGGCCTCATCAGTAGTTTCAACTTCAATTATTTTATCCTCAAATTCTCCATTTGTTAATTTTTCCCGAATCCTACTCCGTGTCCTTTGATGACGATCGATTAATTCTTTTGATTGTTCAGAGTTTCCTTTAGGGTTATCAGGAAATAAAATATCAATGATTCTTTCATCCGCTAATTTCTTAGCTAGTTCAACAACTTCATCCTCTTTTTCTCTAGCAACCATAGATACAGCGGTGTCCATCAAATCTCTAACAATAGATTCAACATCTCTTCCAACATAACCTACCTCTGTAAATTTGCTTGCTTCAACTTTTATAAATGGAGCATTAGCAAGAGCCGCTAGTCTGCGCGCTATTTCCGTTTTCCCAACACCAGTTGATCCAATCATTATAATATTATTAGGCATAATTTCATCTTTGAGTTTTCCTTCCACCTGCTGCCTGCGCCATCTGTTTCTTAAAGCAATGGAAACGGCTTTTTTTGCACTCGTTTGCCCAATAATATACTTATCAAGTTCTTTAACAATTTGCTTAGGTGTCATTTGTTTCATGAGATTTCTAAAACAGAAATTGAATCATTTGTATATATACATAAATCTGCTGCAATTTTCAGAGAATTTTCGGCAATTTTTTTTGCAGAGGATTGATGGGTTTTTAAAAATGCTGTTGCTGCAGCATGTGCAAAGCCTCCTCCTGAACCAATCGCAACAACTGGTCCATCTGGCTCAATAACATTTCCATCTCCAGATATAATAAAACTATATTTCTTATCCATAACAACAAGCATGGCATCAAGATGTCTTAACATTTTATCCATTCGCCAGTCCTTTGCTAATTCTACTGTAGATCTTTTTAAATCTCCTTCATATTGTTCCAATTTTTGTTCAAACTTTTCAAATAATGTAAGAGCATCAGCTGCAGCACCAGCAAATCCTCCCAATACTTTATTCTGTGTTAGATTAAACTCACGAACTTTTACAGCTTTTTGTTTAAAAGACATCTCGCCAAATGTGACTTGACCATCTCCTGCCATTGCAACTTTTCTTTTATACCGCACTCCAATAATAGTTGTTGATTTAATCATTTTTCAAAAAATAGTTTATTCGGTTAAATTTTTAAAAAGTTTTGAATCCCCTGGTAAAACCAATGTAGTATTTTTATCAATAACTCTTTCATAAGTTTCTAATGTTCGTAAAAATTCGAAAAATTTGGGATCTTTAGAAAATGAAGTTGCATAAATATCCAAAGCTTCCGCTTCTCCTTCTCCTCTAATTTGTTGAGAACTTTTGTATGCCTCAGCAAGAATAACTGTTTTATCTCTATCCGTAGCAGCTCGAATCTTTTGTGCTTCTTCTTCACCTTCTGATCTGAATTTATTTGCTTGTCGTTTACGTTCTGCTTCCATTCTAGCATAAATTGATGCTTCATTCTCTTGAGGTAAATCAACTCGACGAATTCGAACATCAATGACTTCAATTCCATATTTTCTCGTTTCTTCATTACTAGCGACAGTAACCTTATCCATGATTAGCTCACGATTTTCTGTTATTATTTCTACCATATCATGGGTTCCTAGTTCCTGCCTCAATTCAGAATAAACAATGTCATCCAACCTTGTTTTGGCAGTCGGTATTGCTTTCACCGTTTGCAGAAAAAGAAGAGGATCTACAATACTCCATCTAACATAATTATCTATAATAAGTGACTTTTTATCTCTACTTAATATTTCTTCAGGAGGGACATCATATTCTAGAAGCCGTTTTTCAAAAGAATTAGATGTTTGAATAGGTGCTGGCAATTTCCAATTTAAACCTGGATTTTTTATAGTTCTAACAGGTTTCCCAAATTGTAAAATTACTATTTGTTCAGTTTCATCAACGATAATTATTGTTGATAGTCCAAGGAGCATCAGAAATAAGATTAATACTATTGAGAATGTCTTCATTGTTTTTTCTCTCCTTTTTCTTGACCTAGATTAAGATTTAATAAGTTCAACATATTACCACTATCTTTATCTGGTATAATTATTTTTTCTATATCTGGAAGTACTTTTTCCATTGTTTCAAGATATAGCCTTTTTTCTGTAATACTTTTTGCCTTTCGGTATTCTTTTAAAATAGTTGAAAATTTTGCAGCATCACCTTCTGCGCGTTTTACTCTAGATGCCTTAAACCCTTCAGCATCGCGAATCATTGCTTCAGCTTCACCACGAGCCTTTGGAATTACGTCATTTCTATATCCTTCTGCTTGATTTATCATTCTATTTTTATCTTCTTTTGCAGAAGCTACATCTTTAAAGGCACCAATGACTTCCTTGGGAGGAGAAACATCTTGCAACTGTACTGCCACAACATGAATACCTGAATTATATTTATTTAATATAGATTGTAATTGATTTTTTGTTTCTTCTTGTATAGAAAACTTCCCAGTAGTAAGTGTTTCATCAATCCTATTACGTCCCACAACAGTTCTTAAACTCGCTTCAGCTGCTTCACGAACGGTTAACTCTGGACCGACAATTTTAAAAAGATAATCAACTGGCTCTTTAATTTTATATTGAACAATCATTTCAGCATCTACGATATTTTCATCACCAGTAAGCATCAAGCTTTCTTTCTCAACAGTCCTATATTGACCATTTCTTAGAGTTCGAAATCCAATCTCAATTCTTTTTACTTCCGTCACCTTTGGAGTCTTCACTGATTCAATTGGTGATGGGAATTTCCAATTTAAACCCGATTGTGTCGTTCGAGTATATGCACCAAATGTCCTGACTATACCAACTTCATCTGGTCCAACTATGTAGACTCCTGTTAATAACCATAGTACAATTACTGCAATAATAACAGGTCCTATTTTAAAATTAAAATCAGGAATCTCAATCTCTTGATCCCCAACCATTATTCTTCTTGTTGCCATTTTAACTCCTTATATTTCTTTTCTTAAACGGGCGACAGGATACCCCATCTGGTCACGATATTTTGCGACTGTTCTTCTTGCAAGAGTAAATCCATCTTGACTTAATCTTTTTACTAATAAATCATCACTAAAAGGTGACTTTTTATTCTCAGAACAAATTATTTTTTCTAAAGCACGTTTAATAATAAATGTTCCCAAAATACGACCATCGTTTAATTTAATTGAATCAGTAAAAAAATGTTTTAACTCAAAAATACCATATGGAGTATCTACATATTTCCCTCTTGTGGATCTACTTATTGTAGAAATATCCATATTTATTTTTTCTGCAATATCCTGTAGTCTTAAGGGATTAAGATAGTCCATATCCCCATCAAACCATTGAGGTTGAAATTGAATAATTGATGACATAACACTTATCAAAGTAACTCTTCTTTGATGAACAGCTTCAATAAACCATTTAGCAGAATCAAATTTTGCCTTTATAAATTTTTTTGCTTCACCATTTATCTTATTGCTTCCAATCTGATCTTGGTAATATTTACTAATTCGCAATTCTGGAATTCCCATATCATTAGTAGTAATTACCCAATCATCATCATCTGGACGAACAATGACATCTGGTATTACTATCTGAAATTTATCTCGATATCCTTCTCCAGGTCGAGGATTTAAATTAGTAATTTTATCAAATGCTTCATGTAATTCTATATCTGTGCAATTTAACCTGTCTTTAATACGGTCATACCTTTTATGCATAAAGTCATCAAAATATTGATTAACAATACGATACGCAATTGATGTAATATCATTTTCTAATTGAATTTCCAAGCATTCTTTTAAATTTCTAGATGCTATTCCTTTTGGTTCTAATCTTTGTATTTTAAATAAAATTGGTTTTATTTCATCTTCTAATAATTCAAAACGATCTGCAATGAGCACTAAATCTGTATCTAAATAACCTCTTTCATTTGTATTCCAAAGAATCTCTTCTGCAATATCGCGTTCTTTATCATCAAATTCTAAATACTCTAGTTGATTAATTAGTTCATCAAGGAGTGTTTTTTGATCCGGTAAGGGCATTTCTTTCTTTTCTTCAGAAAGATAATAAGTGGATTCATTACTATACATATCTTCCAAAGGAACATCTATATCTTTAATAGAGTTTTCATCTGATATTTCTTCAAGCTGTGATTCATCCGGTTCTATTTGTTCCAGTAGAGGATTCTGTTCTAATTCTTCTAAAATCGTTTGTTCAAGATTAATCGTATTTAATTGTAATAATCTTGCATTTAAAACTTGTTTAGGTGATAATTTTTGTTTTTGTGTTTGTAATTGTTTTAAAGTGGTTGCCATTAATCTAGCCTAAATTTTTCACCAAGATATAACCGCTTCGCTTCTTCATCATTTGCAAGAAATTCAGAAGAACCAGATTTTAAAATCTGACCATCAAATAATAAATATGATCGATCTGTTATGGATAAAGTTTCTCTAACATTATGATCTGTAATAAGAACACCTATATCTTTTTGTTTTAGTGAATGTACAATTTCTTGAATTTCTTCAACAGCGATAGGATCAACACCAGCAAAAGGTTCATCCAATAAAATAAAATCAGGGTCCATACAAAGGCTTCTTGCAATTTCAACACGACGGCGTTCGCCTCCAGACAAAGTGTTACCTTTATTTTTTGCTAAATGTAAAACTGAAAAATCTTCAAGAAGCGTTTCCATTTTTTTTTGTTGATCTTTCAGCTTTAAATCTTTTCTCATTTCAAGCACTAATTTTAAATTTTCTTCAACTGTTAATTTTCCAAAAATAGATGGTTCTTGAGCAAGATAACCAATGCCTTTTCTTGCTCTTATATACATTGCATCTTTAGTTATGTCATACATATCCAAGAAAACATTACCCATCGTAGGTTTAATCATTCCTGTTATCATGTAAAATGATGTGGTTTTACCTGCACCATTAGGACCTAAAAGGCCGACAACCTCCCCACGTTCCACAAAAAGATCTACACCTTTCACTACCAATTTTTCTCCATATTCTTTATGTAAACCTTTTGTACTCAAGGTTTGGTGCTGTATTCTCATTCAAATTCTCGCCCAGTTACACCTGATGGATTTAATATTTTCCAATTTTCTAAGTCTGAATCAGATTCAAAACCAATACCATAAAGAGTATCTTCTTCTAAGGTTGTAATCATTATATTGCTTTTTGTGACAAGTTTTTCCCCTTTAGAATTCCAATTAAGTGTTTGAGAATAAAGTGTGATACCACTATCCGATATTGCTACAACATTTCCCATAGCTTTCATATCATTAGAGTTCTGGTTTATTTCTGCTTTATTTGCTGTAAGTATGGATGTATGTTTTTCTGAATTATCAAAAAAATCTACAATAACGCTACTATCCAACATAATAGATTCTTTTTCATTAAATTTTTGTAGATGACCTGATTTGATCTTTGCACGAATAATTCCTTCATCTGTTAGTAAAATTGTCACACCCCAACTTTCTTGATCTGGCATTCCTTCTCTTGAAGGAAGTTCTTCAATAACTTCTTGAGAACAAGATAAAAGAATTATAGGAAACATAAAAAATGAACGAATCATATAATTGTTTTTTTTATTCGTTGCTTCATAATTTCCAATATTTCTATTCTTCGACCCTGTTTTTCAACTATCCATTCAACTGCTTCTCTAAATGCACCATTTCCACCCGAGAGATTAGTAATATATAACGCAATCTCTTTCACCATTGGTGTAGCATTTGCTACAGAAATTGGCAACGCTACTTTTTCCATTACTGGGATATCAATAATATCATCTCCGATATATGCAATTTCTGAATCATCAAGAGAATATTTCAATTTTAATTCTTCATAGGCTGGTATTTTATTCAATGAACCATTATATACATCATCAATATTTAGTTCATCTGCTCGGCTTTTTGTAGCTGGAGAGAATCTTCCTGAAATAAGGGCAATTTTTAATTCAGCCGCTCGAGCCATTGCCATTCCCACACCATCTGAAACTGTAAATTTTTTTAATTCCAGTCCATCCAGCCCTTTATAAATTGATCCATCTGTCCATACACCATCTACATCTGAGATTAACATCTTAATTCTATTTATATCTATTTTCATAATATACTCTCTCGGATAGCTCTCAAAGATAAAAGAAGAGATTCAAGTTTTTTAAGTGGCCATTGTGTAGCAGCATCCGATTTTGCGTTATCTACATTATCATGGACTTCCATAAAAATGCCATTAGATCCTGCAGCTACAGCTGCTCTTGAAAGGGTTGGAATCATGTCTCGCATCCCTCCAGTACTTAAGCCTTTCTCACCCGGTAATTGCGCACTATGAGTTGCATCAAAAATTACAGGATAACCAAACTTTTTCATAATAGGAATAGATCTCATATCCGCAACAAGATTATTATATCCAAATTGTGTCCCTCTATCTGTTAGCAAAATTTTATTACAGCCAGATTCAATTAGTTTTTTAATAACGTTTTTCATATCCCAAGGTGCTAAAAATTGTCCTTTTTTTACATTCACTGGTTTACCTGTCTTTGCTGCTGCAATTATTAAATCAGTCTGCCGACATAGAAAAGCTGGTATCTGTAAAATATCTGCCACTTCTGATACAATTGGCGCTTGAGATGATTCATGAATATCTGTAATTACAGGAAGTCCTGTTATCTTTTTAATTTCATAAAGAATTGAAAGTCCTTCATGTATCCCTAAGCCTCTAAAAGATTCAATGGATGTTCTATTCGCTTTATCAAATGAACTTTTAAAAACAAGACTAATCCCCAAACGTTTAGTAATTTTTTGTATTGATTCTGCCATCATTAGTGCATGATCTTTATTTTCAATAACACACGGTCCCGCAATTAAACATAAACGGTTACCTCCAAAAACAACATCTTTTATAATTATTTTGTTCATATTTTATATTTAACTGCTGCCCGGATAAATTCCCTGAATAAAGGGTGTGCTTTATTAACTCTACTTTTTAATTCAGGATGAAATTGACTGGCAACAAACCAAGGATGCTCTTTTATCTCAATAGTTTCTACTACTCCAAGTTGATCGTTGACACCAGAAATGACCAATCCAAATTTCTCAAGTTTCTTCCTATAGCGATTATTTACTTCATATCGATGACGGTGACGTTCTGAAATTTTATTTCTCCCATATGCAGAATATGTTTTTGTGCCTGATCTAATTTCACAATTATACGCACCAAGCCTCATTGTGCCACCTTTAATCTTTATTGCTCGTTGAGATTCCATCAAATCAATAACAGGGTATTTAGTTTTCAACTTAAACTCTGTTGAGCTAGCATCTTGCATTCCACATACATTCCTAGCAAAATCAATAACAGCACATTGTAGTCCAAGACAAATTCCTAAAAAGGGCACTTGTTTTTCACGAGCATATCTTGATGACCAAATTTTACCTTCTGCTCCACGGGATCCAAAACCTGGTAAAATTAAAATTCCATCAACTTGATTAAATACATTTCCTGCTGATTTATCATTATGAATATTTTCTGTCTGAACCCATTTAACATGTACCCTAGCCATATTTTCAACTCCAGCATGAACAAAAGCTTCTAAAACACTTTTATAGGAATCAATGAGTTCAATATATTTACCGCACATTGCAATTGTAACTTCATTTTTTGGGTTATTATAATTTTGGATAAATTTCCTAAGTTCCCCTAACCTAGGTGTCTTTTTTATTTTTAAACGTTTCTTAATTAAATGACCTGCTTTTTGATCGTGCATATTTAACGGGACCTCATAAATACTAGAAACATCTCTTCCTTCTATTACATGATCAGGAAGAACATTGCAAAAAAGAGCTATTTTATCTTGAACAGATTGTTCAATTGGATATTCAGAGCGACATAATATCATATCAGGAGATAAACCAATCTCACGCAATTTCATAACGGAATGTTGAGTTGGTTTAGACTTTAATTCTCCACTTGCTTTTACATAAGGCAATAGTGTTAGGTGTACTAACATATGGTTATGATAGCCAACCTCAAGAGATAGCTGTCTGATCGCTTCCATAAATGGTAAACTTTCAATATCACCAACAGTACCACCTACTTCACAAATAACGACATCATATTCCTTATTAGAATTGAGTGCTCTAATGCAATTTTTTATTTCATCAGTAACATGAGGAATTACTTGTACAGTTTCCCCTAAATATTCACCTTTCCTCTCCTTTTCCAATACTCTACTATAAATTTGACCAGCGGTCGCATTATTTTTTTGAGTCATATTTACATCTATAAATCGTTCGTAATGACCTAAATCAAGATCAGTTTCAGAACCATCATCTAAAACAAATACTTCACCATGTTGATAAGGATTCATGGTCCCAGGATCTACATTCAAATAGGGATCCAATTTAAGAATGGTTACCTTAATACCTGCCTGTTTCAAAAGATATCCAATAGACGATGCTGCAATACCTTTACCTAAACCAGACATCACACCTCCTAAAACAAAAATATATTTGGTATCTATTTTCTTACCCATGTTAATTTTTCTGAATTATTTCCAATTCTGCTGCTTTTCTTATAACTTTTTCAACTTTAATCAAATCATCCTTTGTATCTACTGCAAAACCATCCCAAGATGTGATAAGTACATTAATAGACATTTTATTATCAAGAGCACGTAATTGCTCTAATTTTTCGCGTTTTTCTCTATCAGAGGGATCTAACATTGTAAATTGAATAAGTTTATCACGACGATAACCATACATGCCTATATGACGGTAAACTCCCCCAATTTCTGAATCCAAAATATTACGTTTGAACTCTATTGCGTTCTTTCTTTCATCAATAATAACTTTTACTACATTGGGATCTAATAGATCATTTGCTGTAAAATTATTACTTGCTACTGTTGCAATTCCTATATCATCATTCTTAAATAAATCTATTAAATCATCAATGACTTTAGGATCAACCAATGGTTCATCACCTTGAATATTTATTATCACATCAGTATCTTTTATTTTATGCACCACTTCAGCGATTCTATCTGTACCAGAACGATGGTGTTTGGATGTCATTACTATATTAAAATTGAATTGTTTAAGAGCTTTCCTAGTCTCTTCAGAGTCAACAGCAAGAATCACTTTATCAAGTTTTTCAGACATCAATACCCTTTCCATTGTGTGTACAATCATAGGTTTTCCTGCAATATTCGCAAGAATTTTTTTGGGTAAACGTTTAGAATTTAAACGCGCTGGTATTATTCCAATGTTCATACTTCAAAGTAGGCATGTTTTTTCTATAAAATTTACCCTTACATCTAAAGAAAGAACAGAGTGATCTAATTGCTAGTAGTATTATTCAAATCTTAAAGATTCTATAGGATCTAATTGCGCTGCTCTCCAAGCAGGATAAATCCCAAACCCAATTCCAATAATTGAGCATACCACTAAACCAATAATAGTCCAGTCAATCGGTATAACAGAAGGAATATTAAAAAGAATAGAAACAATATTGCCACCACCAATCCCCAAAATTATTCCAACAACTCCACCAAATTCACTTAAGAAAACAGCTTCCATTAAAAATTGAGTCAAAATATCTCCTTTTGTTGCACCAATTGCTTTGCGAATACCTATTTCTTTAATTCTTTCAGTTACAGAGACCAACATAATATTCATAATTCCAATACCTGCAACTAACAAAGCAATTATACTTACGGATAATGCAAAAATCTTTATCCCTTTTGTAAAACCTGAGAACTGGTCAATCATTTCTGTATTTGTTATAATTTCAAAATCATTTTCTTTTTCTGGAGATACTTTTCGAATTGACCGTAATAAACCTATAATTTCATCTTTTGTTTTTTCATAACCTGATTCAGAAGCAGCCTCTACATGTATTCTAATACTGCTCCATTGATTGGAAAACTTTTCTATAAATGTAGAAATTGGAATGGCAATGAAATTATCTTTGCTTTCTCCAAATGCTTCTCCCTGCCTTTCAGTAACTCCTATCACAAAATAATCAAGACCATTTATTTTTATTCTTTTTCCAATTGGATCTTCAAAAGGGAATAACCTATCTACAATATCCATTCCAAGAATACAAACATTTTTAGAATAATGGATATCATCAAAAACAAAATTTCTCCCATCTGAAAGAAAAGTATTATAAAACCTTATGGTGCCTTCATCCCCTCCTGCAATTTGAACAGAATTATTGACTTTTTTATCTCGATATTTTATATCTCTTGTAACTGATTGATCTGCTGCACTTATCAATAATGGTCTTTTAGCTCTTGATTTCAATTTTTTATATTGATCAATTGTAATATTCTCCCGATTACGATATTTACCACCATGACCAAATTGTATCTCTGGATATTTCTGAATAATAAAAGTATTCGCTGCAAATACGTTAAGACCTGATGCAATTGATGACTCCAAAGTACGTATAGCGGTCATTACCCCAATTACAGAAAAAACACCAATACTAATTCCTAAGAGAGTTAACGATGATCTAAGTTTGTTTTTTCGAATTGCGTCAATTGCCATCCAAAAACTTTCTTTTAATACATTATTTAAATTTCTTGAGACCATCAACTATTCATATCTAAGAGAATCAATTGGATCAAGATTCGCAGCACGATAAGATGGTATAAATCCGGATAAAATGCCAACTACCATACTCATTACAATTGCAAAACATGCCAGTCCAATATCTAATGTAGATGGAAATATTTTATTTAGAAGAGTACTACAAATATAAGCAGATAATAATCCTATCATACCTGCGAAAAGGCAAATTGTTACTGCTTCCATTAAAAATTGACTCATGATCATTCCTTTGGTTGCACCAATCGCTTTTCGAACTCCAATCTCTCTTGTTCGTTCCTTTACAGAAACAAACATTATATTCATAACACCAATACCACCAACAATTAGAGATAAAAGTGTAATGAAGGTTCCAGTGCCACCTATTGCTATTTTTAAAGCATTATATTGTTTCTCAAATGCCTTAGTTTGGTTTATTGCAAAATCATTTTCTTGGCTGGGCTTTAAACCTCTAATATGACGCATTACGAACGAAATTTCATCTAAACTTTCATCTATTTTATCTTCTGGAACTTTAACGCTTAATCTCATAAAACCTCTTTTAGAAAATATTCTATTATAGGCACCAAGTGGAAGTATTGCTTGCTTATCTACACTCATAAGACCGAGAAATTTTCCCTGCTTTTCTAAAACGCCAATGATCCTAAATTTCATCTTATCTATTTTTATATACTCACCTATCGGATCTTGATTTCCAAAAAAAGCTTCTTTGATTCCATCCCCTATCACTGTTACTCTCGCACCCGATCTATCCTCGTTTTTTGTAAAAAATCTTCCTTGTACAATATTTGTTGATATGGTCTCCATATAATCTTCATTTGTACCAAAAATTTGTGTTCGGGTCTCTTTATCTTCATAAGATAAAGATGCACTTCTCTGCATAACAGGTGCAACAGCCAGAGCATATTTGGATCTTTGTCTAATTTTCTTAACATCGTCAGGGTCTATTGGGGGTCTGTTTCTTACCTCCCACCATTCCATATCACTAAACCATTCCCAACGACTAATATATAATATATCTTTACCCAACCAAGACATGCTGCTTTCAAATGTTTTGTCTAACCCCGAAATAAGTGTTCCCATCATTGTTACTGAAAGAACACCAATAATAATACCCAAAGCAGTAAGTACAGATCTTGTTTTATTAGAAAAAACAGAAGATAATGAAATCGTAAAATTTTCTAAGAAGAGAAGAAACATTAGGATTTTATACTCAAGTCATCTGTTATCTTCCCATCAAATAATTTGATGATTCGATGGGCATGACGAGCGATATCATCTTCATGAGTAACTAAAATAATTGTATTACCATCTCGATATAATTTATTTAGAATTTCCATAATCTCATTACCACTTTTAGAATCAAGATTCCCTGTGGGTTCATCAGCAAGAATAATTGATGGGCTATTTACCAATGCTCTTGCTATGGCAACTCGTTGTCGCTGACCACCAGATAATTCATTAGGCTTATGATACATACGATCAGATAAACCAACACTATTTAACGCTTCTGAAGCCAGTTTTAATCTTTCATCTTTTCGTACATTTCCATAGATAAGAGGAATTTCTACATTATGCTGTGCAGTAGCCTTAGGTAAAAGATTAAAGGTTTGAAATACAAAACCTATTTTCTGGTTTCTTATTGATGCAAGTTGATTATCATCCATTTCTTGTACCATTTCACCTTCAAATTCATACAAACCAGATGATGGTGTATCCAAGCAACCAATCATATTCATTAAAGTAGATTTTCCTGATCCAGATGGACCCATAATCGCCAGATATTCATTTTCTTTTATTTCTAAATCTATGCCATCTAGGGCTCGTACTTCTTCACCACCTACATTATAAATTTTATAAATATCTCTTAAAGAAATCAGATCCACACCATACCTCAGTATAATATACTATTTATCAATATTTACCAGATTCTTTTTTTGAACTAACTGCTTTACCCATATCTGTATTTTTCGTTGAAACTAAATCACCATGATTTAACTCTTTGCTAAGAACACGATAACCTCCAGTTACAATTACCTCTCCTTTTTGAGCACCTGATTCAACTGCATAATAATTTTCACCTGATATACCAACTTTTACTGGTTTGATTATAGCATATTGTTTGTCATCTAAAGCTTTTTTCCCTTCAAACTCATCTTTTAAAATAAATATTACATCGATAGGGTTTACTTTTTTGAAAGAGTTATCATCATTTTGATTATTCCATTTTTTATTCTGATTTGGATTATTTTTTTCAGCAAAATTTTCAGGTCGTGATGTGAGTGACTGGATTGGAATAGATATAACATCTTTAATAATCTCAGTTATAATATTGACAGTACTGCTCATCCCTGGTCGTATTCTATCAGGAACAGAAATCATTTTAACTTTTACTTTAAAATTAGTGACCTGTTGCTGTGAACCCATATTTAAAGATTGGGCTGTATGTGCTATTTCACTAACAACTCCATAAAACATTGTATCTGGATAGGCATCTATCTCAATTTCTGTAGTATCACCAATTTCAATATTTACCACATCATTTTCATTAACATCTACTTCAACCTCCATCCTACTCAAATCAGCCACTGTCATTAATACTCCAGGATTAAACATCCCACCTACAGCCATTTCTCCTTCCTCTTTTGTAATACTTGTAACAATACCATATTTAGGGGCAGTTAAACGGGTTTTTGATAGTTCATCTTCAGCTGATAATAAATTTGCATTTGCTTGCTCAGCCTGACTTAAAGCCATTTGATAAGATGCTTCTACTTGTTCCAACTCTTGTTGAGAAATAAGTTTTTGGATGAATAGAGAATGAGTACGATCCATCTGAGCTTTTACTTTTTTCAGGTTTGCTTCTGAAGATCTAACCTGAGAAATTGCATTATTATAGCGTGGTCGAATTTGTTTTTCATCTATACTGATTAGGTGCTGACCTGGTTCAACTGTATCGCCTTCCATAACCGTAATTTTAGTAATCCAACCTGTAATTGTAGATGTAATTTGTACAGCTTCTTCAGGTTGAATTTTACCACTAGCATTGACTTTTTGAATGATTTCGCGAAGTTCAATAACTTCCGTATCAACAAAAATTGTTTTATTAGATCCTTTTTTTGAAATAGAATACCAAATAACGGATATCAAAATAATTACTATTGGAATCCAAACTTTTTTCTTTTTTAGTATTTTTAACATATTATTCTTCTAGGTTGTATTCTTGATCAAGTGTGCCAAGAATTGCTTTTAAACTGGCTTCCTGAATTCTGGCATCATGTACAGTATTGATAAGAGTAGAGTTTGAACGCATAAGTGATACTTGTGCATCTAAAACTTCTAAAATAGTTGCTGAGCCTAAGCTATACCTTTCTGTTGCTAGTTTTAAATCTTCTTCAGAAGAAGCAACAATTGCTCGATTTAAAGGTATGATCTCAGCATAATTATTTAAAGTCTCACGAATTAATTCTGCCTGAACACGTAAATCATTTAATAGTGTTATATATGAGTATTCTGCTTGCTGCTTAGATAATTTTGCTTGTTGCTGCTGTAAAGATAAATTATTTCCAGTATAAATTGGCAGGCTCATTGAAAAATTAATTCCCAGCAACCATTCTTCATTAAATGCATCTAATAATTGATCCGTAGTTTCTCCATTTGCTGAAAAATTCATAGATGAATTAAATGATGGCAATCTAAGCCCTTTTGCCAATTTAAATGATAAATCTCCCAAATTGATTTGGTCTTGAGAAATAAGAATACTTGGATTTTGATTTTTTAATGATTTTAAAACTTCTGAACTAGATGGGATTGATGGCATGATCCATTCTTCATCTATTGCAGTTATAGCTTGACCGAAATCTTGAAGTCCCATATCATTAAACAATGTCCTTCGAGAATTTTCAAGATTTCTTTTATTATTTAATGCGTCAACTCGTGCTTGCCCTGCTGCAACTTTTGCTTTTAAAAGATCAGTTTTTTTTACTACTCCAAGATCAAATTGTTTTTCAACTAAAGAAACCTGTTGATTTGACATCTCCAAATTTTTTTGTGCAACATCCAAAAATTTTTGTGCTTTAAGCAATCCATAATAGGATTGTATTACTTTTTGTATAACTTGGATCTTTGTTAATCGATAACTCAATTTTGAAATATTTAGAGTTGTTTTGGCCTGTTTTACTTTATTAAACGCTCTCCCACCATCATAGAGCATTTGGTTTAGAGAAACGCCTGCAGAATAATTATTTATATGGCTTAACTGAGTTGTGTCAAATGTAATAGTTTCAAAATTGAAACTAATCGATTCTCTTTGAGGAAAACGACTTTGAGTTGCATTAGTTGAAACTTGTATAGAAGGTAGTAACCCGCTGTAAGATGAGGTTAAACCATGTTTAGAGGATAAGACCTCTAGATTGGAAGACAAAACTGTTTTTTTACCATTTAGTGCAATCAGTATGCAATCATTTAATGCATAGCCCTGTGATTTTATACTATTCGAAATGGAGATAAATAGAATGAATAAATATTTGCTTATCATAAATAGGTTTTAAAAAATAACCGTATTTTAGTTATTAAATAAACTCAATCTTAATAATAAGTTTTCAAAAAATTTAACTGCTTTCATTTAAATAATTATCTTTTATTTCCATCAGGTAGCCTAGAGCAGCCGCATGTGTATTTTTAATTTTTCCATCAAGAATTGCTTTTTCAATAGCTGATTTTAATAACCCTACTATTTTACCCTCAGTTATATTACAAATAGACATAATCTCCTTACCTCGAACTGGAGACTGGAATGCTTTCATTTTATCTCTTTCTAAAACATTAATCATCTTTGCTTCTACTTTTGCAAAGTTTTTTAAATACTTATCAACTTTTTTAGGATCTTTTGTGGTTATATCCGCCTTACACAATATCATAAGGTCATCTAGGTCATCACCAGCTAACACCATTAACCTTCTAACAGCAGAATCTGTTACTACATCTTTAACTAGAGAAATCGGTCGCAAATGGAGCAATGTAAGTTTTTTCAAATAATTTTTTAACGCATTAGATAATTTCATTCTCTTTGCTATAGTCGTAATCATCTTTTCCCCAATTGCATCATGCCCATGAAAAGTATAGCCTTTGGTTTTGTCAATTCTACGTGTTTTTGGTTTTGCTATGTCATGCACTAAAGCTGCAAAACGAAGTTCCATTTTACTCGATAGCTTTGCAGCATTATCAACAACCTGTAGAGTATGATCAAAAATATCCTTATGATGCCATTCCGATGTCTGATCCATACCATACATAATATCAATCTCAGGAAAGACTATTTTTAATAATCCTGATTTTTGCAAAATTGATAATCCTATAGAAGGTTTATCTGTATTGAGTATTTTTATTAATTCATCACGTATTCTTTCACTAGAAACAATATTTATTCTTTTCGATTGATTTTTTATAGAATTAAAACAGGGTTTAATAATTTCAAAGCCAAGCTTAGAACAAAAGTAAACAGCCCGCATCATTCTAAGAGGATCCTCAGAAAATGTATCATCTGGACCCAGTGGAGTTCTTATAACACATTTATTTATATCACGAATACCACCAAATGGATCTATTAAATCTCCAAATCTTGAGGGGTGGATATCCATCGCCATTGAATTAATTGTAAAATCCCTTCGACGTAAATCATCATTTAATCCAGTATAAATAACCTTGGTAGGCTTCCTTGAATTAACATTGTAGTATTCCGTGCGAGCTGTAGCAACTTCAATTGAGATTTTTTGGTTTGGGATAAATGCTGTCCCAAACTTTTCAAAAGGAACCACTTTCTTTATTCCAAGTTTTTTTGCGAGCTTTTCTGCAAATGAGATACCATCTCCAACAGTCATAATATCAATGTCATTCCGTGGCATACCCATTATGAGGTCTCTGACAAATCCACCGACAACATAGACTGGAATATTTTCTTTTTTTCCCAATTCACCAGCAGTGATTAAAATAGAATGTGAATAATCATCATTTAGATTTAATAAATTTTTAATATTTGTCATCGCTTAAATTACCTAGATAGATGCAATACAAACACCTTGGAAAGTAAATCCGTTATCATCAATTTACTGTCATGTTAAAGAGAACTGTTTCCTTTATTCTGCCATTTGTTTACATCAATATTCTTTTAGGTCAGTTTGTTTCTATTGATTTCACTTTAGATGATCGTTTATTAAGAAGCAACGAGAAACACGGACTTATTAATTTAAAAAATGATTTTGAAAATTTTTTTCAAAATACAACTTGGGATGAGAACTATAGTGATCTTGAAATAAATTTATATATACAGCTTATTTTTGAAGGTGTAACACAAAAAGGCAACGAGTCGATATATAATTGCCAAGCGCTTTTTTCAAACAAAGGAGATTTACGATATTTTGATAAAAGTGTACAATTCTATTATAATTCAGGTAGTAGCTTATATTATGATCCTGTATTATTTGAACCATTAACTGGATTTTTTGCATTTTATGCCCATCTTATAGTGGCGGGTGAAATTGATACCTATGAATTTAATGGGGGAAATAGTTCTTTTGAAATTGCTCGTGATATAGCATTGCGTGGATCTTCATCAGAATATAAAAAAGGATGGGGCTCTCGTGTTACATTAGTAGATAACATCAATAGAAACAATGGTTTAAGAAAGGCAAGACTTGCATGGTATATTGCAATGGATTTATTTAAAGATGGTGAAATGGATGAAGTTCTAAAAGAAATAAATATTATGCTGGATGGGTTGGAACAATCATACCAAGATATTGGAAGAGATAATCACACACAATATTTTTTGAAAGTCCATTCAAATAATATAGCAAAATTATTATCTATGCTTGGTCAAAAGGAACTCTTAAAAGATATGAAAGAACTAGACCCTGATCGAAGGGAGCTATATCAGGAAACATTAGAATCAATATCAAAATAGGTTTTTTTGCCCTGAATAAAAAAAGAAACGACAATAGATTTTTTATAAAGATTCTTTGCGATTTCTTTATCTTTGTGGTTTCGAATTGCTTTAAATCGAAAGCGTTTTTTGATTATAGTAATAGGGTGAAATAAAACCCACACTAGAGATCTGAGGATCCCTGTTGCATGATTCCAGTCAAACTTTGCAATTGCATAAAACAACGCAATAAACTCAAATATTATACGCAAGGTACCCAAATAAAAAGCATTTGGAAAAGAATAGTTTCCAAAAAGCATTAATAATGAATTACGATGATTAAGATAATATTTTTTATGAGTTTGCATAGGTAAGGATACCGCATTTTTATGAAAAACAACTGATCTAGGCTCTGACCAAATTTGATACCCCATTGCTTGGAAACGCCAACAAAGATCAATCTCTTCCATATGTGCAAAAAATATTTCATCAAATTTGCCTACTTCTAAAAACAATCTTTTTCGAACCATTAATGCTGTACCAGAAGCCCAAAAACATTGTCTTATATCATCATATTGCCCAGTATCTTCTTCTTGGTTTATAAAAATCCTCCCTCTTGCAAATGGGAAACAAAATATATCCATATAGCCACCTGAACCACCAGCATAATCAAAAATCGATTTATTATAATAGTTTAAAATTTTTGGTTGAACAGCAGCTATATTTTTATTTTTATCAATAAACTCTACCATTGTAGCAAGCCAATCTGGATCTTGAATTGTATCATTATTCAAAAATACAATTAATTCACCCTTAGCTTTTGTTGCTCCAATATTGCAACCTCCTGCATATCCATAATTTTTATTATTCTCAATTAATATAATATTGGGATATTCTTGCTTAATCCACTTTTGACTGCCATCAGATGATGCATTATCTACAATTATAATCTCATAAGATTTGAATCGTGTTTTTATAAGAGATTGAATACATTCTGACAGTGTTTCAATACCATTCCAATGAGGAATAATTATTGAAACTTTGATTCTATATTCGGTCATTCCGAATTGTATTATTTTCCAGAGCGAATCTCTTGCAAAATCTTTTTTGCATTATCATCCAAAGGATTACGTTGCACCCATTCAGCTAAAAGTGCCTCCGCTTCTGAAAATTGATTATTGGCTTTATATATAAAAACAAGAGATGATATTATTTCAGGATAGGCTTTTTCCCAACGACTCCATTCACCTTTCCTTACTGTTTTATTACCAAACCCCTGGCTTAGAACTATTCTTTCTTTTTGTGAGTAATCTTCTTTTAAATCTACCAATACATTAATGGCAGTCTGAGCATCATTGAATTCTTTATAGAAAGTATTTGCATAATTAACTTTATTAAGAGGTTTCCCATTTTTACGGCTAATTAAAGTTTCCAAAATATTTTTCATTGAATTTTTTTCATCAAGATCGCCATATATTAGGGCAATCTGGTATTGAAGAGCTTCGGATTGTATGGGGATAACATCTCCAGGTATTTTTTGATCCATTTTATCTAAAACTATTATAATTTTTTCTTTTAAAGTAGCCAGTTCTTTTTCTGACCTATTTTTTTTCTTTCTATTTTTTCTTTCGTATTCCATATAGTACATCTGTGCTAATTGGATGTAGGCACTGCGATAATTTTGCAGTAAACGTTGCGTTTGATTATTATAATAAACCTTTTCATTACCTAGGTTTCGAAACATATATCCAGGCTGATATTCTCTTGACCAAGTAAGGTATTCCTCACCGGACTCTATATGAGAAGATTTATTATTTAAACTATCAGATGTAATATAAAAATCTTCATGATTAAAATTTGTAGACCAATATGGTGTTCCAATATCTGTCATAAGATTTTCAAACATTTTTTCTAAATCAAAATTATCTGTTTTGTGACTTTTTAATTGAAATGTAAGCCCTTGCATATCCATGTATTCATCTAGACCTATTCGATTTTGCCCTGATACAGTAACAGCAAAATATATTGGAACCTTCCAGCCCGCTTCATCAATAATATGCAAAATCATCATATCCTGAACCCGGAGGGCTTGCCCTCCATAGGTGGGTTTTACAACCCATTCAATATATCCTAGTTCATTTTTTGGGTCTCCATAAACTGGAACCTTAACAGTCTGTAATGCTTGAATTTTTTCTTTCAACAACTGTATTTGATTTTGAAATAATACTTTTTGCTTCTTATCTAATGCTTTTAAAGAGTCTAATTCTATGGTAAGTTTTTTAAATTTATTAAAATCTTTCGGCCACCGCATTAGGCTTGAGGTAAGGCGATCAATTTGACGATCACTAAGATTAATGAACCTGTTTTCACCTGAACGTTTATCACGCCACTGTTTTATATACCATGGAGTGTTTAATAAACTTAGATTCACAACAGCAACATCAGTTCTAACTTTTTCAACTTCCTGTAAATACCATAGAGGGAAGGTGTCATTATCTCCATTTGTAAAAATAACTCCATTTGGCTCACATGATTGGAGGATATTGTAACTATAATCCCAAGCAACAAAATTACCAGATCTATCATGGGAATGATAATTTGCTCTAGCCATTACCATTGGCATAAAAATAATTTGCATAACTAAGGCTATCACAATGAACCTTTTACTTAATTGTTTATTTTCTACATGCTTTGTAATCAATTCACTAATCGCGGCAGTACCTACACCTATCCAAATAGAGAATGCAAAAAAACTGCCTACATACGAATAATCTCTTTCTCTTGGTTGAGGATCATCTTGATTAAGATATAAAATGATAGCATAACCTGTCATAATAAATAAAGACATAACAGAAAACGCCATTTTTTCATCACGGTATGCATGATAAAACATTCCAAAAATTCCAAGAAAAAAAGCCAATGGAAGACCAAATTGACTCAGGTCAATACCATCCTCTCTCTTATTTGCCCCCATAGGAATTACACTTGAATTTGACGCAGGACCTCGACCACCAAACTGCCATAAAAAATAACGGTTATACATTTTACGAATCTGATAATCCCAGAAAAAACTCCATTGTTTTTTTGATTCATGACTCCTGTAATCACTCTCCTGTGAAGAAGAGAACTGCCTTCCTGGACCTTCAGGATAACCAACTACTTCATGGATCGGTTTAATACCATTGAATCTCCTTGGAAAGATTCCAACCTCACCATACTGCTCTCTTTCTAAATAAGAAATAAACGCTTCCACAGTTTCTGGGTCATTCTCATCAATCCCAGGATTTTGATTAGATCGAATAAAAATTAAAGCATAGGTAGAATATCCAATTAAAATTAAAACCATAGATGCCAATACTAATGAAAAAAGTGTATTTCGATTTTTGATGGCCCAGACCACACCCATAAATACACTTATAATAAGAACTCCTGTTAGTAGGACACCTATACTGGCTGCTATTTTTGGCATTCCTTTGATAATAACATTATGAATTACAAAAAATACTGCACCAGTAATTGCTACAGTGATACCAAAAGTACTCCATTTAAAATTGTATTTTCTAAAATACATTATCAAAGCGACAAAAGGCAGGGTTAATAAATTTAATAGATGAAGTCCAGTAGCCAAACCTATCATATAAGCAATAGTAAGGATATATCTCTCATTACCATCATTATCTGCATTTTCATTCCATGCTAATATTAACCAAACAACAATTGCTGTAAAAAAAGTACTAAAAGCATATACTTCGGCTTCTACAGCATTAAACCAGTGGCTATCTGTGAATGCAAATGTAAGAGATCCAACAATTCCTGCACCAAATGCAACCAACGCATCTCTAGAAGAATTTATATGTCCTCTCCACTGTGTAACAACCTGTACAATAATTAGGTAAAGAAACATAATAGAAAAAGCACTTACAATTGGCGATAAAATATTAACTCTAAATGCTATATCTTCGCTAATTGGAAACATTGATGCTATCCTTCCTAATAGAAGAAATAATGGACTCCCTGGTGGGTGGGGTACTCCTAAAGTATATGAAACAGCTATAAATTCACCGCAATCCCAATAAGAAACAGTTGGAGCCATTGTATCATAGTATACAATGAAAGATATTAACAAAGTAATACCCGCAAGTATTCTATTTAATCGAATGTGGTTTTGATAAATCATTGCTATCTCTTATATAAAAAATATTTAATTATATATAATTATAATTTCAAACTATTCATAATATTCTATTTAGAAAAATAAAAGTCGCGGAATTTAGTTCCTCTTATTTATAGACAAAACGAGTATTAATTATAATAGTTTCAAATTATCAAAGTATTGACCATAATTTGTAATGAATATATCTTTCAATAATTTGTGCATTTCATTTTTAAGATTTGGATCTTTCTCAACAATATCAAATGCAATCTTTCTAGCTTCCTTAATGATAGGGCTATCAGTAATTAAATTGGCTATTTTATACTGAAAAAACCCAGACTGTTTTAAACCCAGAATATCACCTGGACCTCTAAGTTTTAAATCTTCATCTGCAATATTAAAACCATCATTGGTTTTTTCCATAATTTTCAAACGCTGATCGGATATATCTGAAACATCTCTTTTGACTAAAATGCAATAACTTTTTTCTGTCCCTCTTCCTACACGACCTCTTAATTGATGGAGTTGTGTTATACCAAATCGTTCTGCATGTTCAACTAACATAACAGAAGCATTCGGAATATCTAAGCCAACTTCAACCACTGTTGTTGCTATTAAAATATTTATAATATTCTGATTAAAATTTTTTATTATATCATCTTTTTCTTCCGTTTTCATTTTACCATGTACAAGACCTACTTTTAATTTTGAAAACTCGTTTTTTGTTAATTTTCCATATGCTTCTACAGCTGCTAGTAGATCTGATTTTTCAGATTCTTTAACTAGAGGATAAACAATGATACATTGCCTTCCTAAATCAATTTCTTGTTTTATAAATGTGTATACTTTTGCCATCCTGAGAGGATCTACAACCTTTGTTTTTACAGGGATTCTATTTGCTGGTAGCTCATCTATAATTGATAAATCCATATCACCATGATATGTAATTGCTAAAGTACGAGGAATAGGTGTAGCTGTCATAGACATGAAATGGGGATTTTCTCCTTTTTCAAGTAATTTGCTGCGTTGATTTACACCAAATCGATGTTGTTCATCTACAATAACTAGACCCAAGTTTTTAAAATATACATTATCCTGTATTAAAGCATGCGTACCAATTGCGACTGGAATTTCCCCGTTCCTTAAACCTTCTAATATTAATTTTCTATCTACATCTTTAAGTTTACCTATCATAAGAGCACAAGGGATATGGACTTTATCAAATTCTTTTTTAAAAGATTCATAGTGCTGTCTAGCTAGAATTTCTGTTGGCGCCATAATCACAACCTGGACATTATTTCCAACAGCCAGAGCTGCTACTAAAATAGAAACAATGGTTTTACCACAACCCACATCGCCTTGAATCAATCGATTCATAGGTGTAGTTAATTGAAGATCAGCACGAATTTCTTGAAGAACTTTTTTCTGCGCCAGAGTAAGTTCAAAATCAAGATCTCCTGATATTACTTTAAAATATGATCCAATTTCTTTTAAAGATTTTGTTCCTCTGGTTTTAATGCTTTTTTTGCGCAACGCTACAAGCAGTTGCAGAAAAAAGTGCTCATCAAATTTTAACCTTTTTATAGCAGCATTTAAATCACTTAGCCCAGATGAAAAATGAATATTTTTTAATGCATTTTGTAATGTTACAAGTCCTTGATTATTTAAAATTATTTGAGGAAATATTTCTGGTATCGATAATTCAGAGTTAAGTATGGTTTTTAAAATGCTCCTAAATTTTCTTTGATCTAAACCCACTGACTTTAATTCTTGTGTTAGAGAATAAAGTGGAATGACTTGACCAGTTAACAATGGATCTTCATCTCTTTCTAATATTTCAAATTCTGGATGAGTAATCGTTAATCCGTTATACCATTCAACTTTACCATGTATCGCTAACCTTTCTCCAATCTTAAAATGATGTTTTATATAACGTATGCCATTAAACCATGACAAAGTTAGTAACCCGGTTCCATCTGATACTATAACCTGAAAAATTTTACCACGACGAATGGATTTTTCTCCATATGTTTCTATTGTGGCAATAACAGTGACATTTTCACCTTTAATCAATTGTCTAATTGGTGTTATTGTTGTTCGATCTAAATGTTTTCGTGGAAAATAATATAAAATATCCTTAATGGTAAAAATACCATGGTCATTAAAGACCTTTCCCCTGATAGAGCCCACTCCATTAATAACTGAAATGGGTGATTCAAGATCCAATAATCTCTCTCTCAGAAGCTTACTTCCATTCTTTGCGGTAGGTATAGTAAACGCTTTTTGTCTCACCCGGTTGAACTGATAATGGGAAATGAATGGTTGAAGCATTTTTTTTCTGATAATTAAGAGATTCATCTTTTATAATCCAATCACCATTAATATGCTCAACAAGTAATACATCAACTTCTTCATTTCGAGCATTAGTTACTTTTATTTCAATAACTGCCTCTTCACTTTTTCTTTGCCGATCATAATTGAGAACTTTTCGGTTTCCGATAACATCAAAAGCACGACCCGATGTTAATTGAGTAAACTGACCTTTCGGAACTTGACCCATTTTATCGGCTCCTATATATTCCAATCCAGTAGAAGTCATATAAGCATACATCTCTACTTTTCCACCTGGTAATGAAATACCTAATCCATTTGATTCAGTGTTTTCCATAGTGAGTTGAACTTCTAATGGTTCTTCTTTTTGCCTCCTCTCACTATTTTCAAAAACATATTTTTTATTGTACCCAACATCTAGAGGACCATACATCCTTATAGTAATATTTTCTTTTGCACCCAAACTATGTTTATCATTTAATGAATAAATATGATAATCACCAAGTTCATCCTTTCCCATCATCGGCATTATATCATTTTGAGATGCTGCAGACATTACTCTATTTATACGTTCAGGTCTTGGTCGTTCAACACTCATCTTATTTAGATTACCTTCCACTAGCTGTAATGTTGCATTTTCAAATATCATATCAGAATTATTTGAAATTACTGCTTCGGCTACTAGCTCTCCTTTTGCTTCATTCAACATTTTAAGACGATAAACTGTAGTCCACGAAAAATTACTGGATTTATATACTAATTCACCCTGAACAATTTTTTTTGATTTGGATTTCAAATCCCACGACAAATACGGATTAAATGTAGGCGTGTCAACACCCCTGGTTTTACTACCAATGTATTCCAATTCTTTCCTATTAAAGGAAATTATTCCAGACTGATGTATAACCGTCACTGAGTTTGCACTTATTTCTAATAATGTCCCCTTCACCAGTTTTCCATCTTTTGGTTTAACTTGAATATCTTGTCCACGCAATTCATTAAAATAATCTGAACCCGAAAAAATATTTTCATTGAATCGCTGTGAAATAACATCTGCACCATCGAGGTTTAAAAAAGGAGTGTCACGATGAATTCCATTTGGCAAATTACCCCAAGTAATATAACTGTAACCGGAAGGGATAGACCACCGCACTGGTTGTTTAATAAGGGCTGTACCATCTTTATAGATTGTAAGAGTAGCATCTTCAGATTTTGCATTCAATAATACAATATATATAAAAATAGTTATTATTTGTTTCATTGAAGCATCTCCAAATTAGTAGTAATTTTTTCTAACTCTTGATTTAATTTCTCAAGATTGCACCGCTCCTTTTCAATAACAAATTCTGGTGCTCGATTAAGAAAGTTTTTATTAGACAACTTTGAATTAATTCCAGATAAAAGACGATTTATTTCTTTGCTACGCTTATTCATTCTTGCTTTTTCTTCGTCTAAATTTACTAATCCTCCCAATGGGATGTATAACTCTATCCCACCAGTAACAGCAGTTGCTGATTGATTTGGCTTTTTAATAGTTTTACCCATTGATATTTTTTTAATTCTTCCTAAAGATTGAAGTAAATCTGAATGGTCTTTTAAAAAAACCTCTTTAGAACTTTCACATCTAATAACAAGGTCAGAATACTTTGCAGGTGAAACATTCATGCGACTTCGAATTGAACGTATTGAAGTAATCACCTCCTTTAACATTTCCATATCTTTCTCAGCAGATTTATTTCTAAAGGGCTCATCTGTTATCCAAGGAAATATAATTAAATCAGAAGAATCTTTATGTTTAAAATGAGTCCACAGTTCTTCCGTGATAAATGGTGAATATGGGTGCAAAAGAATAAGAACAGTACGAATACATTTTAAAGAAACCAATTTTGCCATCTTAGCTTTTATTTTATCTTTGCCATAAAATCTTGTTTTTGCGATTTCAACATACCAATCGCAAAAATCATTCCAAGTATATTCATATAAATGTTTTGCTGCCTCATTAAAATGAAAACGATCTAATTGCTTATTATATTCTTTTACCATTTTAGATAGCTTACTTATGATCCACTGCTCAGGAAGGTCTAAATCATTAAAGTTTAATTGTAATGATGCATCTGATTCTTTATCTAGATTCATTTTTATAAATCGACATGCATTCCAAAGTTTATTCATGAAATTTCTTCCAATCTCAAGGCGATCTTTAGAGAAAAGCACATCAAGTCCCTGCGGAGCCATAAGCATAACTCCAAACCGTACTGCATCCGTACCATATTCGTCAAACAATTCAAATGGATCTGGTGAATTTCCAAGTGATTTGCTCAATTTCTGTCCTGTTTTATCTCTTAGTATTGATGTGAAATAAACATCCTTAAATGGGAGATCTCCCATAAACTCGTAACCAGTGATTATCATCCTTGCAACCCAGAAAAAAATAATATCTGGTCCTGTGACAAGAGTATTTGTAGGATAAAATTTTTCAAGTGCATCATCATGTTCAGGCCAAGAATGAACTCCAATAGGCCATAACCAAGAACTTGCCCATGTATCTAAAACATCTTGGTCTTGATTCCAATTTTCAGGATCCTCGGGTCCATCTACAGAAACATGTATATTTGTTTTATCATTTTTGTGGTACCATACCGGTATCTGATGTCCCCACCATAATTGACGACTTATACACCAATCTTTAATGTTCTTCATCCAGTGATTATAGGTCTTAGTCCAATGTGCAGGATGAAAATTGATTTTTTCTTTATTCACAGCATCTAGAGCAGGTTTTGATAGCTCATCCATTTTCATAAACCATTGTTCAGACATATAGAATTCAATAGGAACCTGTCCTCTCTCTGAATAACCTACTTTATTTAAATGCTGTTCCTTTTTTTCTAGAAAGCCTCCGTCTTGTAAATCATTCAAAACAGCTTCTCTTGCACTCTCACGTGCCATACCAACATATTTATCTGGAACATTTGAATTCAAGGATGCATCATCATTCATGATATTAATAAACTCAAGCTCATGCCTATGTCCTATTGCAAAATCATTGGGGTCATGAGCAGGAGTTACTTTTACACAACCCGTACCAAACTCAGGATCAACATAATCATCTGCAATAATAGGTATTTGCCTGTTAACCAAAGGAAGATTAATTCTCTTACCTATTAGGTGCTGATACCTTTCATCATCAGGGTAAACCGCTACAGCTGTATCACCAAGCATTGTTTCAGGTCTAGTGGTAGCCACAATAACACTTTCATCTGAATGATTTACGGGATAGCGGAAATACCAGAGATATCCATTACTTTCCTTATGTATTACTTCTTCATCACTAATTGCAGATTTAGATACTGGACACCAATTGACCAACCTATGTCCTTTATATATCAACCCTTTTTTATATAACTTTACAAAAGCTGTTAATACCGATCGTGAGTAACCATCATCCATGGTAAATCTTTCTTTATCCCAATCACAAGAACACCCCAGCTTTTTTAGCTGTCGGATTATAATCCCACCATATTCTTCTTTCCATTTCCAAGCATGCTTCAAAAATTCTTCCCGGGGTAAATCGCTTTTCTTGATCCCCTTATCTTTAAGCATTGCAACAACCTTTGATTCTGTTGCAATAGATGCATGATCTGTACCTGGGATCCAGCAGGCTTCTTTACCTTCCATTCTAGCCTTTCGAATCAAAATATCTTGAATGGTATTATTTAAAACATGGCCAACTGTAAGCATGCCTGTAACGTTGGGCGGAGGGATAACAATGGTGTAGGATTCTTTTTCTGATTGAGGATCAGCTAAAAAATACTTTTTTTCTATCCAATAATTATACCATTTATCTTCAATATGAGTTGGTTTGTATATTTTGTCTAGTTCTTTATCGGTCATCAATAATCAATTAATAACAGTTAATTATATTTAGAATAACTGTTAGAATTTTACGACATTTGGAAACTCTATACATTGGAAAGATAGATGATAAAAAATAATAATTATGTTAGGGATTTAATTATCAATCATAATATCCTATTAATAAGCATCTTGGGAATTGCTTATGTTACTTAGTTCGCATGGACAGATATTAAGCCAACCTGCTTTTTGGATGTTTATGATTTCTTTAATACTAATATTAGTACATATTATTCTTTTAATAGTCACCATAGTTGAATGGCTTAGCACATGTTATTGGGGCGGTGAAAACAGAAATTTAAAATATTCAAAACTGATGACGATAGCTAATAATCTAGGCATTGAGAATAAAACTCTTCCACCACAAAATAAATTAAATTTTTTTTCGTGGTTAGTATATCAAAAAAAAGCCAGAGATTATTATACTCCTTATGTACGTACTATTGGTGAAATAGAAGGTGATACATGGGAGGCTAAGAAAAAAGTAAAATCCGATTCTATCCCAAGATATTTTTATGGGGTACTTTTTTCTAAACCACCATTGTCAGATATTTTAGCTACTAAAGACTCTGCGGATCCCTTTATAATGGTCGCAAACCAAACAGTTACACAAGGAAAAGCCAAAATCTATAATCGTGTTATCCATTATAGATCAAAAGAATTTGAATTCCCAAAATGTGAAGTTGATCCTGCAGTTGAATTGATAGATAAAATCTCTCCAAATCCGGATGATATCAATTTTATTTCCGATAAAGATTTTTCTAAAAAATTTGACTTGACTGGTGAAGATCAAGCAAAAATTAGGGCTCTTTTTAACAATGATGTACGCAACATAATGGTTGAGAATCCTGATTGGAACTGGAAGTTTTATAATAACTCTATTTTGATAAAATACAATATAAAACGTAAAACGATTAATGAGATGAATGATATTAAG
The DNA here is from genome assembly GCA_964586315.1 of uncultured bacterium. Classification (GTDB taxonomy): domain Bacteria; phylum Fidelibacterota; class Marinisomatia; order Marinisomatales; family UBA1611; genus CAZEER01. Next base: position 48,407 of record CAZPHE010000007.1, read on the forward strand.
TCTGCTCTTGGTGAACTTTCTAGATTACATAATAAGTTAAAAACAACCGATATCACTACACTACCATCCAAAAAAGAGATTAGAGATGACACACCCGAAGAAATAATTGAAAAAAAATTATATTATAAACGAATGACAACCTTTGGTTGCTTGCTAAGCTGCGGTACTTTTTTAACTTTGTTGGGATCGTTTATGCTATTTGGTTTTGTTGTAAGGCTTGATCCGGTATTTCTTTTGCAAGGATTTTTTTTGGGATTAATCGGGATTTTACTATTGCGATATGGAAAATCTGAATGGAAGCGCAATAAAAAGTTAAAAGCAGATGGAAAGGTTAAAAAAACTGATGCTACAAGTTCAAATTAACTTATAATTTTTTTATATATTATGATTCAAGCACTTGTTAATGGAAATTGGGAATCATTCAGTGATGGTGAACTCCAGCCGGGGACAGATTCGTTTAACTTTAAATCCGGCTTATATGAAACATTTAGAACTAAAAATCATAAGCCTATTTTTCTTAAACCTCATTTAGATCGACTTTTTAATTCTGCAAAAGAAATTAATCTTAATATTTTGTATTCTCGCTCAGAGATTGAAAAAATGATTGCTGATGTTATAAAAAGATTTCCAAGAAATAATCAAAGAGCACGAATTATTGTTATACCAGAAAAAGTGATTATCTACACAACAGATCTAAACCTTGATCAAAACATATATCAAGGAGTTTCAACGATAACGGTTTCTGCTATTAGAACCAATCCTAAAATCAAATCAACAAGCTATAGAACTTGCCATGATGCTTATAATACCGCTCATAGCAATGGCTGCTTTGATGCAATTTTATTGGATGAATCAGACACGGTTCTTGAAGGAAGTCGTAGTAATGTCTTTTGGGTATTGGATAATACTTTGTATACGCGTAATGAAAATATTCTTCCAGGTATAACAAGGCAAACAATTATTTCAAAATCACCCTTTACTGTACACTTCGGGTATTTAAACCAATCAGATTTTTATCATTTAGATGAATTATTTTTAACAAATAGTGGTTCCGGTATTATACCTGTTTTAAAAGTTAATTCAACTTTAATTGGTAATGGGGAATTAGGGTCAATCACAAGCAAGTTACTACAACTCTATGATATATGGCTAAATAATGAATTGTAATAAAAAAATGTGAGTCCATATTCATTGCAAAAGGCATAATGAATCTCATACTTTCATATAACCAGATTATCATTTAAAACTTCTATTAAATCTAAAATATATTTTATTATTTAATTATGCTACAGCATTTTTCCCGGTTAGTCCTAAATAATCCTAAAACAACGTTAGCTAGCATATTAACAATTACATTGTTTTTGTCTCTTTTTATCCCAAAAATAAAAATTGATTTTTCTATTGAACATCTGTTTTCACTAGATGATCCCAGCGTTGAAAAATATTTTTCATTCCGAAACACCTTTGGTCGAGAAGATAATATCATCACTATTATCTATAAGCCTAATGATATTCTTGATCGCAATTTATATATTGAGTTGGAAGAATTGGTCTATACCATTGAAAGTTTAAAAGGCGTCAAAAACGTTGCATCGATATTTAGTTTAAGTGATCTGGATCTGAATGCCTGGTTAGGAGATATTCATGATCAAACTTCAAATTGGGATAGGGATACAATTTTTCAAAAATTAAAATATATACAAGCAGATCCATCAATTGGCTCTCGAATACTATCTAAAGATTTTCAATATGGTGCAATAATTATTGCTCTTAACGATGATGCTAATAATCATCAAAGTCGCACAAATATACTTGAAGAGATAAAGACTTTAAATTCGAGTACTTCTCCAGAATGGATATACTCAGGTGTTTCTGTTTTAAGAACAGAATATGTACGCTATATGCTTCGCGACAATTTTCTTTTCTTACCTCCTATAGCCTTTCTACTCATATCTATATTGAGTTTTATTTTTAGAAACTGGGTCTATGTTTTATTACCTATATTGACAGTTCTTGTAACAGTAATATGGTTACTCGGGATTATGGGCCTAACTGGATTAGAAATCAATATAATGACTTATATTGTTCCAACACTTCTTTTCATTATTGGTATAGGAGATGCAATTCATATCCAAGCTAGATTTAGAGAAAATTTAGGTAATAACTCTTCTAACCCTATAGACGCGATGTCTCTAACAATAAACCAGATGTCAAAAGTAATTTTTTTAACGAGCATCACTACTGCAATTGGATTTCTTGCTTTAACAACCACTTCTATAACGATTGTTCAGGAATTTGGAGTAGAAATTTCAATTGGTGTTATAATTGCCTGGTTAGTTTCAATCTTAATTGTTCCTTCTGGAATAATCATCTTTGACAATTTTCATTATAATAAAACAGATTCTTTTGCACCATTACTATCTTGGCTTTCGGGTACTATTCCTAAGTACCCGTGGATATTTATAGTTGTACCAAGCTTAATTGCTGCAACCGCAATGTATAAGATTAAAGATATTTCTACAGATGCATCTCTAATGGATGATCTAAGACCTAAAAATAAATTGTATCAAGATCTTAGACTAACTGAAAAATATTTTGGTGGAGTATTGCCTTTTGAAGTCCTTATACAATTAAACCCTTATTCGAAATCACAAATTAATACTGTTCTGGATCCAACAATATTAAAATTGGCTAAAAACATTGAAGTCTTTCTCAGATCAGAACTACGGAATAGCCGGTTTTTCTCAATTATTACATTACTAGAATCTGTAGAGAGAATTCAGGGCAAAAATGAAGATATATATAATAATAAAAATTTTATTGAACAAGTTATTGATAATCAATCAAACCAAAATTTTAAATTAGTAAGTGATCAAAGAAATATTCTGAGAATAACAGGATTGATTGAAGATAAAACATCCAATGAAATGAAACTTATTTATGCAAAACTGGATTCAATATCCAAAACATTTCCCAGCCAAGTTGATCTTGAATATACTGGAACAACAGTTGTAGCACTAAAAACGAATGATTACCTCGTAAAGTCACTTGTTAACAGCCTAGGTTTAGCTTTGATATTGATAAGTATTGTCATGGCATTCATGTTTAGGACTAATTCTATTCTTTTTGCAAGTTTGATAACAAATCTTATTCCTATTTTTACCGTGTTAGGTATCTTGGCCTGGTTTGAAATATCAATACGCCCACCTACAGCAATGACTTTTGCTGTTGCTCTTGGAATTGCCGTTGATGACAGTTTACATTTTTTACTTCGATATAGAAAAGAACTCGCCAATGGTCTTAAACGTGTAGATGCTATAAAATTAACAATAATGCACACAGGATCTGCTTTACTGATTACCACAGCAGTATTAGTATCTGGATTCTCAGTATTATTGCTTTCTGCATTTCTACCCACTTATCAATTTGGACTCTTATCAGCGGGAATGATTGGTGCAGCTTTGCTATGTGACCTTACATTCCTACCTGCTCTATGTTTAGTTTTACCCAAGCCATACAAAGAATAATTATCATTTATAAACACTATCAATATCAAATTGTGTATTTTATCAAAAAAACAATTTTAGGTGTTATTTTAAATTCTATTATCATAAGTCAAACCATATCTATTAAAGGGATGTTCACTTTAAGCAGCTTAACCAGCAATGATGTCCCAAGTGGTTGGTCATCTTATGAATCAGACATAGGGTATATACCAACGCTATCTATAAAACAACACCTATCAAATAAAGTTTTGCTAGATGCTGAATGGGCATACTATTTAAAAAACAATTATACTGGTGATTCACTCTATAACACACTTTATAACAATCATCGCCTTTGGATTCGATATTCAAATGAAAAAATAGAAGCTAGGCTTGGTCTCCAAAAAATTGTGTTTGGACCAACACAAATCCTTCGCAGTCTTTCTTGGTTTGATACATTCGACTTAAAAGACCCGACTGGGCAGACTGATGGAGTAGAATCATTTAGGCTTAGATTGTTCCCTTCAAATAATATTTCAATTTGGTCCTGGATAATCAATAATAATTTGGACACTCTATCCTATGGTGGACGAGCTGAACTTTCTTTAACCATTGGTGAAATTGGTCTTACCTTTCATATTGATCCAGCAAACTCAGCACAGTCCATTGGACAAATTGGAACCCCAATTTATGGCTCACATAATAGAACAGCTATCGATTTTAGATACGATGGATATATCGGCTTTTGGAATGAAAGCGTACTAATTAAATCTGATAGATCACAAATCATGATGTCAACGATAGGCGCTGACTACACAATACCAGCTGGTGGTGGAATTTTAGTGATGGCAGAGGCAATGTATTCATCAAATAAATATGAAATTCAAAACACAAATCAAAACTACTCCTCAATCATGGCAAGTCTCCCCATTGGCATTATACACATGGCTATGTATATATCCCAATTTGATTGGACAGAAGAAAAAATCTATCATTATTTACGTTGGAGCAGTACCTTTGATAGCTATAGCTTAAATATGATCCTTTCACTAAACCCAAAAAGAAATCAATATAATATAATAGAAAGTAATCTTCCAAAATCACTTTCTGGATTTGGCATGGGGATACAATTTATGTTCATCTACAATCATTGAGGAATAAAGATGGAAAAAGATACCGTCATAGCAATAAACGGGCTAGTTAAACGATTCCCTATCGGTGGGGATTATTTTACTGCATTAAAGAATATTGATCTTAATTTAAATGAAGGTGAATTTACCGGTCTTGTAGGGCCTTCAGGATCTGGCAAGACAACTTTATTGAATATTATTGGTGGACTGGATTCTCCTACTGAAGGCCAGGTTAGTGTCCTGGGCCAGGCTCTAAATGATACATCCCATGGAGAACGGGCCCGTCTCCGGCGTA
>CAZPHE010000008.1:0-34018 GCA_964586315.1 uncultured bacterium
GCATCATATGGAGACATGCCAAAATGTTTTTGTCCAGAAGGTGATTGTCGAAAACTTATGGATCCGGAATAACTATCCTTATTACCTTCTTTGGTAACAACATTTATAACGCCCGATCGGGCATTACGGTACTCTGCTCCAAATCCACCTGTTTGTAATGATATGTCCTGGATAGCACTCAATGGTATACCTGTGGTTGGGTCGCTGGTTCGTTCATCATTGAGCACTAAGCCATCAACCATAAATTGTGTTTCATTATAGCTTCCACCACGGACCGAGAGACCTGAAACACCAGCTGAAAGTCCCACTACTTCAGAAACACTACTAACAGGCATTTCTGATATTTTTTCGGATGAGATCGATTTTTGGCTAGAAGCTACATCAATTTTTACAAGTTTCTGATTCGCTGCAACTATGATCATTTCTCCTTCAATTGCCTCAATAGAAAGGTCTAGATCTATAACAGCGGTCAGATCAATCTCAACTCTTATCCCTGTTATAGTTTTTTCTGAATATCCTATCATATTTGCTCTAAGGTCATAGAACCCAGGTGGTACATTTAAAATATGATAGTAACCCTCTTCATCAGTGGCTGCGCCTAGAGAAGTTCCCATCAACATTACATTTGCACCAATGAGTGCTTCATTCGTATTAAAATCTATGACCCTGCCTGAGACCTTTCCTGTGACACCACCAATTAATAATACCTGAGAAATATATAGAATTGTTAGGAATCTTATAAAATACATTAATGGATTATATAATAGGATGAAAATTTATTGCAATACATAATTTATTATGAATCGTCTACTACCATTCTTTCCTCCATTCCAGATCTGGGTTTTTTTCAACTAACCCTACAGATTCATATACCGCTGAATGGATCCTCTGACGCCAATCAAAATAGTTTGGGGTCTTTGCTTCCCTGTTGGGGTGTACCGCATTGGTCAAAAGGATCACTATCATGCCATTTTCTGGATCTATCCAAAGACTGGTACCTGTGAAACCAGTATGCCCAAAACTTGTGTTGCTTAAGTAGACGCCTCCTGAAGCCTTATCTGATGGACTGTCCCACCCCAGGCATCTTGAACTTCCTTCTATAATATTAGATCTTTGGGTAAAAAGTTCTACGGTCTCAGATCTAAAAATCCTTTTCCAACCGTATAGGCCCTTATTCAACATCATTTGAGAAAAGATTGCTAGATCCTTGGTCTTTGAAAATAGCCCAGCATGACCAGCAACCCCACCTATACTATAAGCATTCTCATCATGTACATATCCTTTGATCATCTTACCCTTTGGATCAATTTCAGTAGGAACAATACGATGTAATTTTTCTTTTGGTGGATTATAGAAAGTATTATTCATTCCCAACGGATCAAAAATATTCGTTTGAACATATTCATCAAGTTTTAATTTGCTTACCCTTTCAACGATCTTACCAAGCATAATAATTCCCACATCAGAATAAACCATGGTCTCACCCAGATCAAAAACAGGCTCTGTATTATATATACTATCCAATCTTGTATCTATGGATCCTTCCATGAGATAATACTGTCGGAACGGTGGTAAGCCTGATGTGTGAGTTAATAGATTTTTTATAGTTATTTTAGACTTATGATCAAAATATTTCTTCTGTTTACCCTTGAACTCTGGTAAATAATTAATGACCAGGTCATCCATATCCAATAGTTTTTCATCATAAAGTTTCATGATGGCTGATGTTGTAGAAATAACCTTTGTAATTGAAGCCAGATCAAAAATATCACTTTTCCTTACATTCCTTTTTTGATCATAAGTATGATAACCTGAAGCCTCGTGTATAAATATTTTTCCATCTTGAGCTCCAAGTAAAACACTTCCAGACCAAGCTTTATTTTGAATCGCCTTATCAAGCAGAAAAGTTAAAGTTTCAGTATTTGCATTCAACTCATAGGGAATCACCTGTTTTATTTCTTTTCCAGGTTTCGATTGTATATATTTTTTCTTTTTTCTTTCCATTTCAATGGTTATTCCATGACCGATCTTCACTACATCAGGAATGTTAACTGGAAGCTTACCATCTATTTTTGTTTTTCCTAATAAAGCATCTAAATAAGCCTTTTGCATAAGAGAATTATTCTTGTAAGCACAAATATATACTGGTATATCAGGTAGATCCTGAATGATATATGGGTTACCTAAACTGCCTAAGACCACGTTATTTGTTTTTTTGAGCAAATTCTTAATGAAATTCAATTCATTAGAAGGCAGTGATATCCTATCTTTCCTTGCCTTATAGTTTACAAAGGTATTTAGAAGTACGTTTGAGTTTTCAGGTATTTGTTTTAGAATTTCTTTTAATACTTCTTCAGAATCCGACTCATCTATCTGGAATGGCTTTATTTTTACCCCTGATGATTTCAAACCTTTTGTAATATTGGAAATTGTGTGATTATTTTCAGTATCATAAATATCGATAACAAAAAATTCTTGATCTTTTACAATCGGAATCATTTCTTCATCATGTTTTACACATGTAATTGCTTCAGAGGCTATTCTTTTCGCAATCGTTTTATGTTCAACTATTCCCATAATTTTTTGGATATTATTAAGAGATACATTATAGTTTAAATTAATACCAGTTTTCTCTTTCATTTTGAGCATCTTCAATGCAGCTTGATCTATTCTATCCTCCACAATTCTACCATCTAAAACAGCTTTTTCAATAGTATCTATAGATTTTTTAAAATTGTAGTTTTGAATAATAACATCACAGCCAGCATTAATAGCTTCCACTAAAGCAAAGGCATCTGAATAATTTTTTGTAATTCCTCCCATGCCCATTGCATCAGTAACAACAGTACCTCTAAAATTCAGTCTATCCCTTAAAATATTTTTCACCCAAAAGAAATTCATAGATGCAGGTCTATCAGCGTCAGGCTGATAATCTGGTGCATGTACATGTGCAACCATTACAGCATCAACGCCATTTTCAATCATTGATTGAAAAGGTGGTATTTCTACTGACCACAACCTAAGTGAATCACTGGGGATTCTTGCGAGTGCAGAATGAGAGTCTGTCTCAGTATCACCATGTCCAGGAAAATGTTTTGCGGTTGCAAGCATACCATGATCTTGAAGTCCCTTCATATACTGGACACCGTACTTACTAACCATCTCGGGGTCTTCACTAAATGATCGAACATTAATAATTGGATTTGCAGGATTATTATTTACATCAACAACAGGTGAAAAATTCCAATGCACACCAACTGCTCTTGATTCAAGCGCAACTATTTTACCTATTTCATATGCATTTTTAGGATTATTTGTTGCAGCAATTGCCATTAATGGTAAAAGATCAGTACCAATAGGGAATCGCTGATTTAAACCATATTCAATATCAGCATCAAAAAGAATAGGAACTCTAGCTCTATTTTGCATCTCATTCATAATTACCAATGAACTACTTGCTTCGCCATACCAAAGATGTACACCACCAATACCATCAGATTCAATTAGATCAATTATTTCACTCCATTTTGTTAATGGAATATCCTTGAGCCTTAAATTCATACGGTAGATTAGCATCTGAGCAATTTTTTCACGCAAAGACAACTTTTTTAAAGTATCCTCTGCCCAATTTTGAGAACCAGTTGATAATTGGGAGCAACTAATCAGAAATATGATTAGTATGTTTAATAAAAAAATAACTGATCTTGGTTTAATCATCGATTGAAAGATGAAGGCTTAGAAATTGTAAATGATCATCAATATTATTTATCCAATAGTCCCAATTATGTATACCTTTTTTTTCAGTATAGTGGTGATTAACGCCTGCAATCAAAAGATTTTTATGTAATGACCTATTACAATCAATAAAAAAATCATTAATTCCACAATCAATAAATATATTAAGATTTTTATTTTCGATTAGACTAACCATATTAACAACGGAATTTTCTTCCCAGCGTTGGGGATATTGTTCATAATTTCCAATTTTATTTGCAATTTCCCATTTAACTGTTGAATAGGTAAGATCCACACCACCACTAAGACTTGAAACAGCATGGAATACACCTTGATTCCTAAAAGCAAGATAAAGTGAACCATGACCTCCCATACTAAGACCCGTTATACCCAATCTCGCAATCCTGTAATATTCTTTTAGCCAAGGTATCAGTTCCTGAATTATGAAAGTTTCATACTGGCTTTTTTTTTCAACAGGGCTATCTAGATACCATGAATTTTTGCTACCATCTGGACATACAATTAAGAGCTGATATTGATCAACCTTTTCTTCAAGATCAACATTTTTTGACCAATCCTCATGATTCCCACCATATCCATGTAAAAGCAATACAGTATGGAAAATATAATTTGAAGAAACATAACTATTAGGAACTATAATTTTCACATCAACATCTTTATCCATAGATGAGCTATAAACAAGGTAATCAAATGTTGATCCCCCAATCAGTGAAATAGGGAATATCCATATGCAGATAGGGGAAAAGAAATTATATAGTGAATTAATCATATTATTATTTCAAGGATGATATTACAAATCTTTTAATTTTTAATTTATATTAGATGTACTTTTTATTAGAAATTCGTTTTTTTCAAATTAGTTTTAAAAGATGCCAAACTCAATCAAACAACTTGTTGGACAAATTATTGTTGCTGGATTTCGTGGAAAGTCTGTAGATAATGGTTCTGCAATAAAAAAATATATTAATGATTATAATATTGGTGGCGTTATTCTATATGATATAGACCTCGAGATTGGAGGCAGCAAACTACTTCCTGGGACAAGAAACATAGAATCGCCTAATCAAATCAAAACTCTAACCAAACAGCTTCAAAGTTTAGCTAAAAATACTCTTTTAATTTCAATTGATCAGGAAGGAGGTCAAGCTTCCAGATTAAAGCCATTCTATGGATTTAAAGAGAATCCATCTTGGAGTCATATTGGCTTACTCAATAATAAGCTTATGACTAAACAATTCTCGATGTCTATGGCTGAAACTCTTGCAGAAGCTGGTATTAATCTAAATTTTGCTCCAGTACTGGATCTCGATTATGGGGAGGACACGGTTATTAGTGATGCTGAACGAGCATTCTCTAAAGATCCAAAAACTGTTGCAGAACATTCAAGAATATTTATTGAAGCTCATCGACAACGTGGGATTATTACCTGTGGTAAACATTTTCCAGGCCTTGGGTCAGGTTCAGGCGATACACATGAAGGGCTTACAGATATATCGGACACTTGGAATGTAAAAGATCTTCTTCCCTTCGACGAATTAATTCAATCTAATGACCTAGAAACAATAATGATATCACATGCTTTTGATAGCAAATTAGATTCTCAATATCCGGCATCTCTTTCAAAAAAGATTATCTCTGGTATGTTAAGGAAAGATCTTGGTTTTGATGGTTTAATTATTTGCGATGATCCTAGTATGCGTGCGATTTCAGATCACTATAGTATGGAAGACACTTTTGAACTTATGCTCAATGCAGGAATAGATTTATTTTGTCTTGGAAATAATTTAATCTATGATAGAGAGTATATTCCCAAGGCAATAGAAACAATTTGTAATTTAATCCATTCTGGAAAAATAAAAGAGAGTAGAATAGTAGAGTCCATCAACAGAATTCAAACGATTAAATTGAATTATAATATAGATGTCTGAAAATCTTTTTGCAGGCATTGATTGTGGCGCAACAAAGGTTCTCATTCAATCAGCAATTTTTAATCCTGAAACAAATAATATTTCTCCAGGGACTCTCCATCAAGAGTATTTGTATTCAGACCATCCAGATTGGGATGAAAACTTCTTACCGGTGCATTTAGATATTCAACAGCACGAGTATCAAATTGGCCAAATATCAATCAATACAGCTGAGCGAATTCAGGGAAAGGTAATCATAGATACAATACGACAAGCTTTATCAGATCTCCATAACTATAAAACTGGATTATGTTTTCCTGGAATAAAAACTGAAAAAGGAATTGCAATATTAGCTAACGGACCCAGAATTAATAATCTGCTTGACCAATTAGAAAATATCTACTCTCTTTACCATGATTCAGATTGCTGCGTCATTGGTGAGTGGAAATCGACTATTGGAAAGATGAAAAACGTTAATAATAGTATTTATATTGGTGGTGGGACAGGAATAGCAGATGGAATAATTCTCAATGGAAAGATTATTGATTTTAACCAGAAGGAAAGTCCTAAACGTTCATGGGCGTTAATGCTCCCATCTGGTGATTCCGTCGAATCTTGGCTGTCTCCTTCAGGATTAATTAAACATTATAATAAATCTCATAATACTGATATAAAAACGCTTTTTGAATTATCCCAATCAAAACACTATACCCATTTTTTTGATAAAACATTAGAAGCATTTGTTTTCTTAATAAATAACAGAATTAATTTTTTTAATAAATACAATCAAATCATTGAAAAGGTGGTTATCGGTCAGCGATTAGGTCACTTCCTTTTTAACCATAAGGAAAATGCAGGAAAAATGTTTAAAAAATGTACCAATCTTAAGATTGATTTTTCTGAAGATAGAAGGACAGCAGCCTTGGGAGCTGCTTGGTCGAGAATATGCTTGTAAAAGGGGAATTACCTAGAATAGAACCTATTATTTCTATTGGAATAGTTTTACCAAATGATAAACAAAATTCCATAGAGATAATTTCACATACAAAAAAGAAGAAATATTACATAACTGTAAAAAATAAACAACTGCTTATCAATGATAGCTACTCAAAATACCTTGAACTAAAAAACTCAACTTCAAAATCATTTTTTACGATTGGACCAATTCCTGCAGGTCGCGGTTTTCATTGGGAGAAAAAAATCACTATAAAAGTAGTTGGTAATCTTACTGTATTTAATAGGAATGGTTTTCTATTTATCATTAATGAGATTGAACTTGAAAAATACTTAATGTGTGTTGCCACATCTGAGATGAGTGGAAATTGCCCTTCTGCATTATTAGAAGCCCAAACAATAGCAGCAAGATCTTGGATTATTGCTGCCCAGGAGCAAAAGCATGCCAATTTAGGTATTGATGCATGTAATGATGATTGTTGCCAGCGCTATCAAGGAATCGAAAACTTAACAGAAGAGTCAAAAGCAGCAGCACTGAAAACTCGCGGTATATTTTTAACATTCAATAATAGGATTTGCGATACTCGGTATTCAAAATCATGTGGAGGGATTTCAGAAAATAATGAAAATGTATGGGATGAAAAACCTAAGCCATATTTACGGGGTGTTTTTGATGGTGAGCAAAATGCTATCCCAGATTTAAAAAATTTAAAGGAAATAGAAAATTGGATTAAAACTGATCCTGAATGTTACTGTAGTGATAAATGTGTTAAACCTGAAGATTTAAAAAAATATATTGGTAAGATTGATAAGATCGGAAACTATTTTCGTTGGGAGTTCACTTATTCAAAAATCGAATTGAAAGATATGATCAATAAAAAAAGAAAAACATCATATGATGTTATTATATCCATTAAGCCATTAAAACGTGGAATTTCTGGAAGAATTACAAAACTAGCAATAAAAGGAATGATAAAAAACAAAACGCATAATACCATTCTTACAAGCGAATACGAAATAAGGCGAGTCTTACATAATGAATTTTTATATAGTTCTGCTTTTATTGTTATTACAAATTTAGATGCAAATAATAATCTAGATTCAATAACCTTAAAAGGAGCTGGCTGGGGTCATGGCGTAGGGTTATGCCAGATTGGAGCACTTGGAATGGCCTTACAAAATAAATCTACGGAAAATATTTTATCGCATTATTTTCTATCTACAACTTTAATAAAACTTTATGATTGAAACTGTATCACTGCATTGGGTTGACTGGACAATTATAGTTGCCTATATATGTTTTTCATTAGGTGTAGGTATATATTTCTCAAAAAGAGCAGCCTCAAATACAGAAGAATATTTTCTTTCCGGTCGTTCACTACCGTGGTGGATTGTAGGCACATCTATGGTCGCAACAACATTCGCTGCAGATACACCTCTTGCAATTACAGAGTTTGTTCGAGGACCAGGGATTTGGCAAAATTGGTTTTGGTGGAATTTACTCATGGGCTCTTTACTAGGAGTCTTTTTATTTTCTCGATTATGGCGCCGTGCTGAAGTATTGACAGATAATGAACTGTTAGAAATTAGATATAGTGGTAAACCTGCTGCCTTTCTTCGCGCATTTAAGGCAGGATATTTTTCCATCCTCTATAATTTTATTGTGATGGGGTGGGTAATCAATGCTATGGCTTCTGTTGTATCAGTAATGCTTAATATGGATAAATGGGATGCAGTATGGATTTGCGTTATTATAGCTCTTATTTATGCTATTCTATCTGGATTCTGGGGTGTGGTAATCACGGATCTTGTCCAGTTTTGCATAGCCATGTTTGGCTCTATTGCACTGGCAATAATTGCACTAAATCATATTGGCGGGATGGATTCATTACTAAATAAATTATCAACACTTCAAGGTACTGATTCTGCTCATGAAAATACATTAAAATTTATCCCTCCAATCCCTGCAGCAGATTTTAACACATCAATATTCTGGGAATCTCCTTTTTCAAAATTCCTAATCTTTATTACAATTATGTGGTGGAGCCATCATGGTACAGATGGTGGTGGATATATTATTCAAAGAATGTCATCAGCAAAAAATGAAAGTCATGCATTGCTTGCTACTCTATGGTTTAATCTTGCCCATTATGCTTTTCGTGTTTGGCCTTGGATTATTGTAGCAGTAGTGTCAATTGTAATGTTCCCTATGATACCAGAATCACATTCAGAGCTTGGAGTAAAAGCTGGCTATCCTCTTGTTATGAATGCACTTCTGGGTCCTGGCTTAAAAGGAATCCTAATAGTTTCTTTTTTAGCTGCTTTTATGTCAACTATTGATACTCATTTGAATTGGGGAGCATCTTATTTGATAAATGATATATACAAAAGGTTTTTTAAACCAAATGAAACAGAGAATCATTATGTTATCGTAGGAAAATTAATTACGGTTTTACTCATGGTTCTTTCTGCCTTCACAGCACTAAAAATGGAAAGTATATCAAAAGCCTGGGAGTTCATTTTCTCTATGGGTGCCGGCATTGGATTGGTTCTAATCTTGCGTTGGTTTTGGTGGCGCATAAATGCCTGGAGTGAGATTGTGGCACTTGCTACATCTATTGTAATAACAATTACATTAGAAGTAATTGCATTTTATCAAACAACTACAGCGGGTAAGGCATACTCGCTTTTTGGATCTGCACCAATATTATTTGATATCAGCTTACAGGTTCATCATAAACTGATGATTATTGTACCACTTGCTATTTTAGCTTGGTTAACTGCCACTTTTATAACAAAGCCTGAACCTTTTGATCAACTAACGTTATTCTACAAACGCGTGCAACCTGGTGGCTGGTGGAAACCTATCGCTTCAGATTTCAATCATACACTCCAACCTGTAAGCAGTGGAATTTTTATCCAATGGATTGCGGGTATAATGATGATCTATGGATTTACATTTGGAATTGGAAATTTAATTTTTAATAATTTTGGAAATGCTGTCTTGTTATTGGGTAGTGCTATCATTGGCTCATATTTAATTTGGAACAGAAGTATTTCAAAGCTGAGTTGAGCATGTCAGAACCAAGGCGAATTTATTCAATTGATATTTTTAGAGGGATGACTATAGCATTAATGATTATTGTCAATAATCCTGGAAGTTGGAGTCATGTATATGCACCTTTACTCCATGCGAGATGGCATGGTTGCACTCTTACAGATTTAGTTTTCCCATTTTTCCTTTTTCTTGTAGGCGCATCTATGAGATTCGCTTTTGTAAAATGGCACTATTTCCCATCAAAAAAATTTTATAAACATATTTTTTGGAGAACATTTTCAATTTTTTTTGCAGGTGTTTTATTGAATGCATATCCATTTATTCGCCAAGATTGGGATTGGTCGACATTTAGAATTATGGGGGTATTACAACGAATTTCTATTGCTTATGGTTTAAGTGCATGTTTGATTATTAGATATGATTTTAAACAAATGACCCAGATTCTAAGTGGCATCCTTTTGCTTTATTGGGGATTAATTTGGGTAGGTGGAACAGGTGATGTGTATAGCCTTGAGACAAACTTTGTACGAAAATTTGATATACTCATTCTTGGAGAAAACCATCTATATAATGGATTCGGAATGCGTTTTGATCCAGAAGGTTTATTGAGTACTCTACCTTCAATTGGCACCGTAATAATTGGTTATTTAATGGGAGGCATGCTTCATACAACTAAAAACTTTACCGATTGTGCAAAACGAATGGCAATTTTTGGTTTTATACTGTTTATTACGGGATATGCTTGGGGATTTATCTTTCCCATAAATAAGGCATTATGGACTAGTTCATATGTTTTATTTACGGGCGGAATAGGTGCAATGATGCTAGCAGGGCTTACATTTTTAATTGATATAAAACTATGGAAAAAACCATTTTTGTTTTTTGAAGTATTTGGTACAAACTCAATTTTTCTTTTTATTTTTTCAGGCTTATGGGCAAAAACAATTATTTATATTAAAAGAAATTTAAATGGAGAGATGACTAGTGCATACAATTACCTTTATAAAACAATTTTTGTTCCCATCGGTGGTGATTTAAATGGATCTTTACTTTTCGCACTAAGCCATTTAGTAGGGTTCTGGGCTGTGTTATATTGGATGTTTAGGAAAAAAATTCAAATCAAGTTATGAAAGACTATCTATGGATATTTTGGATTGTTGGTCTTTTATATTCAAATGACGCTCCTTATGTAGTAGTACTCGGAATCGCTCAGGATGGTGGTGCTCCACATGCAGGGTGTGAAAAATTATGCTGTGAAGAGTTATGGAAGACAGAACAAAAAGAAAAGGTTTCATGTATTGGAATTGTGGATCCTCGTACGAAAAAAAGCTGGATTATTGATGCCACTCCTGACTTTGCATATCAAATGCGAATTCTAAAAAATTTCCATAATACTGAAATATCTGGAATATTTTTAACTCATGCACATATGGGTCATTATATCGGTTTATTGCACCTTGGGAGAGAAGTAATGGGAACAAATAATATACCTGTGTTTGCGATGCCAAAAATGAAAACATTTCTAGAAAACAATGGCCCCTGGAATCAATTAATTTTATTAAATAATATTGATTTAAGAGAAATAAAAAATAATCGTGAAATTAAGCTTGGTGAGCAGTTGTTAATAGAGCCCTTTCTTGTACCTCATAGAGATGAATATTCTGAAACAGTTGGATATAGAATAATGAGCGATAACAAATCTCTAGTGTATATTCCCGATATTGATAAATGGAACAAATGGGACCAAAATATTTTTCAAGTCGTATTAAATACGGACTTTGCATTACTAGATGGTACTTTTTATGATCAAAACGAATTACCAGGAAGGGATATGGATGAGATACCACATCCTTTTATAATTGAAACAATAGAAACATTATATAATTTGAACACAAAAAACAGAAAAAAAATCTATTTTATTCATTTTAATCATTCCAATCCTGCAATCAAAAAGAATGGTCCAGCATCATATGTAATTAAATCAAAAAGATTTAATGTAGCTCGAGAAGGCGATAGATTTAATCTATGAAAAAAATATTTATCACCGGGGTTTCATCAGGCATTGGGAAAGCCCTTGCCTATGTGTATTCTAAGAAAAACTACACCGTTGGCATTGCAGCACGAAGAATTGAAAAACTCAATGTTATTGCTGATAAATGTATAAAACTTGGTGGTACTCCTTTTGTCTATAAGCTTGATGTTCAGGATCAAGAAGAGTGTCTGTCTGTTGCTAAAAGTTTTCTAAATGAGAATGGCAATATTGATTACGTTATTGCAAATGCTGGGATTGGAGGTGATGATGGTCTATATACAGGCTCAAGTAATAATATTAATAAAATATTAAAAACAAATATAATTGGTGTAACAAATACTTTAATGCCCTTTATTCCAAAAATGAAAGAGCAAAAAAAAGGTACCTTAGTTTGTATCAGCTCAGTTGCTAGTTTTATGCCTTTACCTTTTCACGGTGGCTATGCAAGTTCTAAAATTGCAGTACGAATGATTTTTGATTCATGGCGTCCTACACTTCAAAGACATAATATTAAAACAATCACTATTTGTCCAGGATTTATTGATACACCTATGGTTAAAGGACCTGCACGTAAATTCCCAATGAAATCATCAAATGATGCTGCAGAGAAATTTGCAAAAATTATCAACTTGGGTAATAAAAATACTTTTATATACCCTGGATATTATAAAGTACTTATATGGATTTCTCGTATAGTACCTGAAATGGTTTATAATTGGATAATTAAAATAATGTTTCATAAGCCAATTACCTAAAATTTGAATAATTTATAATTATGAAAACAAAAATAATTTCTTTTGATCAACAAGGTATTATTCTAATTGATGAAAAATTTGTTAATATTTATGCAATCATACTTGGATCTCTATTTATTGCAATATTAGCGCAGGTTTCAATCCCTCTGCCTTTTAGTCCCGTCCCTATAACCGGTCAAACTATTGGAGTGATTTTAGTGGGAGGATTACTAGGAGCTAAGCTTGGAGTGATATCTGTTTTATGTTACCTTATGGAAGGTGCAATTGGGATACCAGTTTTTGCACAAATGAAAGCAGGTATCCATGTATTACTGGGACCAACTGCAGGCTATCTATGGGGTTTTGTTGGCGCTGCTTTCCTTATGGGTTGCCTAGCAGAGAAGGGTTTTACAAAAAAACCTCTGACTAGCTTTATATCGTGTTTTGCCGCTACTACATTAATCCTTATAATTGGTACGTTTTATTTGGCTTACTTTAAAGTAGACCTAAATCAAGCCTTAATTATGGGTTTTTATCCTTTCTTAGTCGGAGATATTTTTAAATCCTTTCTCTGTACAGGGCTTCTAATTTCGATCAGAAAAATTTAATCTATTGATTTTAAAATACTGAGTCTGACTGTCTTGCCATTTCTAAGCAAGCAGATGTAACTCCGCCTTGGTCATGAGATGTAAAAGACAATTCAATCTTACACCAATTTACAACTATATCAGGGTGGTGGTTAGCCAATTCAGCTTTTTCAGCCAAACGATTAATAAATGCGATACTATCCATATAAGTATCAAAAGTATATGTTTTGCAAATCACATTATCAACATATTGCCAATCTTTTAGAGTTTTTAAATGATGTTGAATTTCATTTTTTGATAATAGAGTCATACTTTTTCTCAATACAATTTATTGATTTTTTTAAGTTCCATTTGAACCCAAGACACAGCAATCAAAAATGCAATCCCCGCAGCAAACATCATGGCATACCAATTCCATTCTACAGGTTTATCTAATATTAAACTAAAATAAAGCCCTAGAGGAGCACTAATTCCAAGTACTCTAACAATGGTAATAATTAATACAGGCAACCCTCTACCCAATCCTTGCATAACTCTCCCAGAAGTTATGGCTATTGCAACCAATGGATAGATTAAACAAAGTAATCTTAGAAAACCTACAGATACATCAATAATCTCTTGTTCGTTGGTAAACCAAGAAGAAAATGTATCTGCGAATATATAAACAAATATCGAAGCAAAAAGGGTTATGATGAATGCACTTTTAATACCATATCCTACAATTAGATTTAGAGCTTTGATTTCTTTTGCCCCATAGAACATACCCACAAGCGTTGTCATGCCGCCAGCGATTGCAAAAATTGGTAAAAATATTAACATGTCTAACCTACCAGCAACTTGATATGCAGCAACAGTTTGAGAAGAGTAATGGATTAAAATTTTATTAAAAATACCTTGCCCCACCGCCATAATTATCATTGACAGAGAAGCAGGTAAACCAACCTTAATAATATCCCAAAGAATTAATTTCGAGGGTGAAAAATCCTTTAATCGAAAAGTTATAAATGCATGATCTTTGATAAAAAGCATATAAATAAATATTACAAATACAATTAACTGGGATAATACTGTGGCTAGAGCAGCACCTTTCACTCCCATACCAAATCCGATATTACCATAATTCTCTAAGTTAAAAATAAAAATAGGATCCAAAATTATATTTAGAATAGTTCCTAATCCTGCAATCATCATAGGAAATTTCATATCTCCTTCGCCTGCCAAAATGGAACGAAAAAAACCAGAAAATACCATAAAAGGTAATCCTAAAATAATCGTGGAAAGATAATTCCAAGCAATTGCATGTATATTACCTTCAGCTCCAAGATAGATTAGAATATTACTCCCAAACAGAATTCCCAAACTTGTGAAGATTATGGCAATCACTGCTGCCATAGCTAATGCATGCTCAGCACTATTATCAGCACTAATCTTATCTTTTTCACCAATAAATCTCGCAATAGATGCTGTAACACCTGATCCTAAACCCATAGTCAAGCCAAGCATGAGAAAAAAAATAGGCATATTAAATGCAACACCAGCAATAGCATCGCCTCCCAATCTACCAATAAATAACATGTCAACTATATTATACAATGTTTGAATTCCCATTCCAAACATGATGGGAATTGCCAATGTCCACAGTGCCTTTGAAGGATTATTTAAAAAAGATTCTAATCTTGATTCAGATTGAAACTGGTTATCCATTTAATTTGAATTTACTGTTTAAAAAATGAAGTTTTATATAATATAACTTGATTCTAAAGTTCTTTTAATTAATGGCCAGTGCGTTTCTTAATATGATATTTATATCTTTACCAAGTTGTGACAATTCTTTATGTTTTAGATAAGCTTAGTTGCTGCTCTGCATCAATTGCTGAAATAGTTATTAAACCAACAACATTTTCCCAAAAAACAACATTACATGGCATTAACATTGCAACTTCTGATTCAATATCCAGAACTTTATAAGCCAATTTTGGATTACAAGTACCTAAAATATGAAATTTTGGATAATCCAAAATTAAATTTTTCTTTAAAAGTTTTTTTTTATTTCAGTTAAAATCCCAAATCCCTCTTGAGCTAAATTTTCACGAATTTAATTATCGACATCTCCAAAACTTTTAAAAAGAGTTTTCTGGTATTCATATTCCATTTGATCATCCTATTATATTAATTAATTGTATCATATAGGCCATAAAATGGGGAGAATATATATTGCAGTTAACCAAAATATTAATGCGAGTGGGAACCCAACGCGAATGTAATCGCTGAATTTATATCCACCAGGTCCATAGACCATAAGATTAGTCTGGTAACCTACAGGAGTAATAAAAGATGCGGAAGCAGCAAATGCAACTGCGAAAACAAAAGCACGCGCATCAAAACCCATCTGTTGTGTCACAGCTAAAGCAATAGGTGTCATAATAATTGCAGTTGCTGCATTAGATGATACTTCAGTTAAAATAACAGTAATTAAATAGATGAGTCCAAGCAGGACCTTGGGTTGCCATTCAGTAGGTACTGAACGTGCTGCATATGCTATAGAACCACCAATCCATTCTGCTGTACCAGTTTTTTGTATTACTATGCCTACCGGGATTAAGGCTGAAATTAATATTATAACCTGCCAATTGATTGATTGGTAACTTTCTTGTGGTGTAATAATGCCAAGAATTAACAAAATAACAACTCCAAGCATAGCACTTTTTACAATGGGCATAATACCTAAGGCTGCAAGAGTAATTGTACCTAATATAACAATTATGGTCATCCACCAAAGTCGCTGTTTCTTTAATTCAGCATTCACTTCCCCTAATACAAGAAATGCTCCACTTTCTGATAAATGACTTACCTTTTTCTCTGGACCATATACAAGTAAAGTATCATAGGCGTTCAATACAACATGAGCAATTTTTTCCCTTAAAATAGATCCTTCTCTTCTGATGGCCAAAATAAAAAGCCCAAATCTTCTTCGAAAATTTCCTTTCATTAAACTCTGACCAACTATATCAGATTTATTTGTTAAAATTGTTTCTACAAGTACATTATCTTCTTTTTCTAATTCTTCTTGAGTTAGTTTTTCATCAGTCAACAAAGTAACTTTTTCTACTTCTTTCATGCGTAAGAAATTTTCTAATGTTCCCCTTACAAATAAAATATCATTTTCTTTTAAACGTGTTAATCTGATACTATTTGTAATCATTTTACCATCTCTTTGAATATCTAGAACCATTACATCATAGTTTTTATTAATACCCCGATCTAAACATGTTCTTCCATTAAGAGGAGAATCAGAAGTAATTTTCATTTCAGTGAGATACCCACCCAAATGGTAACTTTTTGTCAAACTTGATGTAGAAGTACGAGATGGAAGAAGATAAGGTGCTATAAATAAAATATAAATTAGACCTATGCCCATCAATATTATGCCATATTTTGTAAACTCAAACATTCCCATAGGCTCTACATTAGGTTCTAAGACATAAATAGAATTAACAAGAAGATTTGTTGATGTCCCAACAAGCGTTAAGGTACCACCTAGAATTGCTGCATAACTCAGAGGAATTAACATTTTAGAAGGGCTCATTTTATACTTCTGTGCTAGTCTAATGCTTACAGGCATAAAAATGGCTACAATTGCTGTATTATTGACAACTGCTGAAGCGATACCTATTGTAGATAAGTATACAGCTCTACCTAATAGAATTGATTTATCTGCAAGCCGCCTAACTCGAATGATTAAATATTCTAATATGCGAGTTTTTTGAAGAGCATGACTAATTATAAATAGAAAAGCAATGGTAATTACTGCAGAGTTAGAAAATCCTGAAAGTGCTTCTTGAGGTGTTAAATAACCCATGACAAATAGAATGGTAAGAAGAATCATTGCGGTCAAATCAATTGAAAACACTTCTGTAATAAAAAGAATAAATCCTAAAAAAAGAATGCCAATTACAAATAAAATATCTGGTGTCATACGATCAAACTTAGTCTAATATATAAGAAAGAATAATTTTATACCCTCTCAGCTAAACGGATGTTCTCCCATATGAGAACGAAATTTGTTATGTTTTAAATCAGATGGAAATATTGAATTATTACCTACTGGTTTATTCAAAATATCATTCACAATGCTATCAATAATAGAATCTCTTCTAATATTATTGAGTATAGCCATAACAAAAATTGGATAATCTTCTTCGGAAAGTAAATTTTCCCAATTATCGAATATATCTGTTCTATCAAGGAATTCATCTATATCAGTAACAGATTTTAAAGCGATAGAAACTTCATCCATAAGAGCTAAAATTTCAGCTTTTAAATTGTTTTGATCTAAAATATTGTTTTTCATTCTTTACCAAGAACCGTTAATTCGTTTACTTTGTCTATCTGACTTTTTGCTATATATTCCTTTGCATATTCTTTATAAACACCTGATGTGACAAATATCTCAAATAGTTCTTCATCAATATGAAAATCATTTTTCATAAAGCCCATTATACGCATCGCCTGTGATAGCTTTTTACCATCTTTATAAGGTCTATCTGTGGCAGTTAATGCTTCATATATATCCGCAATGGCCATGATCTTCGCTTGTGTCGACATTTGGTTTTCATTCAACCCTTTTGGGTAACCGGTACCATTCATTTTCTCATGATGACCGCCAGCAAACTCAGGCACATTACGCAAATTTTTAGGGTATGGTAGTTGCTCTAACATTTCAATAGTGATTACAATATGATCATTAATAATCTCTCTCTCTTCAGGAAGTAGAGTCCCTTTGGGAATATTTAGATTCTTAATCTCTTCTTTTGTTAGTAAGGATTGCTCTTTTCCATTTAAAATGATTTTCTTCGCACCAATTGATTTTACGCGTTCCTGAAGTTCTTGCTTCATATACTCACCACCAATATTACACTTTTCTAAAAACTCAATATTCTCATCAATTTGTTTAATAGTTGTTAAATATTTATTATCAAAAGATTTTGCAGTTTTACCATTCAATTGTCTTCTTAAAAAATTAATTTCAGCATCCCGTTTTAATAGCTCCATTCTTGTCTTAATCAGTTCAATACGATCAAAAATAGTTTCAAGTTTTGTACCTTTATCAACTACATGTGGTGGCGTTGCCACTTTACCACAATCATGCAACCAAGCAGCAATATATAATTCATATCTTTCATCTTCATTCATAGAGAAATCTTTATACTTACCTTCTTTGATTTTTGCAACAGCGTCTGCAAGCATCATGGTAATAATAGGTACTCTAGAACAATGACCTCCTGTATACTCAGATTTTTTATCAATTGCAGTAGCTATAAGTTTAATAAATGCTTCAAATAGAGTTTTAAGTTCTTCAACAAGACGTTTGTTCGTTAATGCCACTGCTCCTTGCGAGGCAAGAGATTCAATTTGTTCTTGCATTTCTTTATTAAATGGAATCACTTCACCCTTTTCATTCTGAGCATTAATAAGTTGCATTACACCAATAATTTCACTTTCATGATTTTTTAATGGAACTGTTAAAAATGATTTAGAACGATATCCAGATTTTTCATCAAAATTTTTTGTACCTTCAAAATCAAAACCTTCTTCTTCATAAGCATCTTTTATGTTAACAGTTTTACCAGTAAGGGCAACAAAAGCAGAAACATTTTTTTGATTGGGCGTGTTATCATCTAGCCATAGATTGACCGGATAGTAAGGTATTTCGACACCTGAGGTTCCACCCATAATCGTTTTCATAGAATCATTACGTAAAATTTCAAAATCTAGGTTCCCGTCTTTATTCATAGAATATAATGTTCTACCATCTGCTCTAGTAATATTTTTCGCTTCTTCCAGAATCATTTCAAAAAGTTTATTTGTATTTTTTTCGGTTGATAACGCCATACCTATCTCGCTTAATCGATGCAACCGATCTTCAAGAAATTTTATTCTGTTTAAGGCATCCATATTCTTTTTAATTATATTTCATTTATGTTGATGAATTAATTTCTAATATGTCTTCTGATCTTCAATTACGCATTAGCCAGGCATGGAAATCAGCTAATGAAAATAATATCAATTTAGATGATTTGATAAACCTTTTAAATGATTGTTTATCCCAAAACCCAAATAAAGAGCTTATATACACAGTTTTGGATCTAGCACATTTAAGTTCCATTTCAAAACATGTATCTATATCTAATAAAACAGATCTTTGGCTTGAGCTGATAATTAAATTAATAAAAAAATCAAATTATAATTTTGGAATGATCCTAC
This sequence comes from uncultured bacterium, assembly GCA_964586315.1. Lineage (GTDB taxonomy): Bacteria > Fidelibacterota > Marinisomatia > Marinisomatales > UBA1611 > CAZEER01. The sequence goes on from CAZPHE010000008.1 coordinate 19,293, forward strand.
AACAAAGAGCCAAATTATATAAGGACAAAACTGCTTTAAATATAATAAACAATGGTCATGTCCACTCTATATCTTATTCTGCTCTTTGGGAAAAAGTAATAGAGATAAGCAAAGCTCTTTCAACTTTTGAAGAATCAAAAGATAATCCTATTATTGGTTTATTAACGCATAATCAAGCAAATGGAGCTTATATAGATTTAGCTTGTATCTCTTTTGGAATTAAAGTTATTCCTATTCCCTTAAATGCAACTCCAGAAGATGTTTCATATATTATTGAACATGGACAAATAACTCACCTCTTTGTAGGCGGTAAAACGGGTGACCAACTCTGGAATGAAGTTAAGCACAAACATTCTTTAAGTGTCATTTCTTTAAATACATCTGTTGATCATCAAGACGATATAATTGCCTGGGAATCATTTTTAGAAAAGGGTGACCAAATAAATAATTTTGATATTAATTATCGATTAATAATGGTTGATATAGAAACAATCCAGACCATTATGTATACTTCTGGAACAACATCGAATCCCAAAGGTATCGTGTTTAACCAATTAAATCTAGTTAGTAAACGTTTCGCCCGTGCTCTAGCCTTACCAAGTATAAGATCAAATGATATTTTCTTAGCTTATCTACCTTTATTTCATACCTTTGGAAGATATTTTGAGCTTATGGGTAGTATTTTTTGGGGAGCATGCTATTCTTTTGCTGAATCTCCTGCATTTAACTCTCTGTTAAATGATTTTAAAATTATTCACCCTACAATATTCATAAGTATTCCCAAAAGATGGTTGCAATTATATGATTTACTTGAAACTGAATTAGATCTTGATTCCGAAAAAAAGTCTATTATTAAAAACCGATTAGAAGAAGTCACTGGTGGATCTCTAAAATGGGGTTTATCAGCAGCTGGATATCTTGATCCAGATATATTTTCTTTTTTTCAAACATATGGGATTAATCTTCTTAGTGGTTATGGCATGACTGAAGCAACAGGTGGCATTACTATGACACCTCCCGATGATTATCAAAGAGAATCTGTAGGAAAAGCACTACCTGGAATCGAACTTAAATTAGAAAAAGATGGTGAGCTATGTTTGAGAGGTCCATATGTAACCGAAGAATACTACAAAGAAGAAAACCCAAGTATCTTTAAAGATGGTTGGTTGCATACAGAAGATATTTTTCAAGAAAAAAATGGGCATTACTATATCCTTGATCGGAAAAAAGATATATATAAGAATAGTAGAGGGCAAACTATAGCTCCTCAAAAAATTGAAAATCTTTTTCAGGATTTTGATTCAATAAAATCAGTTTTTCTTGTTGGTGATGGATTTGAATTCAATACCGTTTTGATCTACCCTAACTACGAGAATTCCAAAATTAATTTAAAAATAGCGCATGAAGATGAGATTCGAGAAGTTTTTAGTTCAATGATCCTTTCTGTTAATAGCTTTCTTTCGCCATTTGAAAGGATAATTAATTATGTAATAATTCAAAGAAATTTTTCTAAAAATAAAGGTGAAATAACTCAAAAAGGAACTTTTAAAAGAAAACAAATATTAAAAAATTTCAAAGATATTATTCTTCCACTCTATGAAAAAAACTATTTATCTCTGTATTATAGTTCTAAAGAGATTCGAATACCCCACTGGTTGTTAAGGGAAATTGGAACAGTAAAAAATAATCTTTTTTGGGAAGGGAAAACTCTTTTTATCTCTAATCAACAAAGATCAATAGTAATGGAATGGTCAGGGACAAGAATACAAATTGGTGATTTTGTTTATAAAACAAAAACTGACATTTTAGATTTAGAGGCTATAATTCAATATCCTCCCTTATGGCTTGGCAATATCAGTTTTACAAATTTTATTGGGAATTCAATATACAGGTTAAAAGAAGCCAAAACATATAATCTTATCAATATAGACATATCAAAAATTAAGTTATCCTCATCCACAGAAATTGGATTAGAAAAAATTGATACAATATTATTCAATATTCACTGTTTAGTACATCAATATTTAAATAATAATTTATCTGCTTTCAAAAATCTTAATCAAATAGTTGATGATAAGCCTAAAAATTGGTCAAGTGTGATAATTGATACATTTATGAATTATCAAAGACACTCCGATCCAATTTATAGAATAAAATTAATTGAGTCACTTGCACCTCTTTTATCAGGAAAACTATTTATTTCCATATTCAAAAATGCATATCTCTTTCAAAAAAAAACTGATCCTGCAACTGGATTTTCATTTGATATAAAACGCACTAATGATGATCATTACAAATCTATAATTGAATATCTAAAAAACTCTCAATCTCAAATTGAAAATGCTGATAGGAAGAATAAAGAATTTATTAAAACATTATTACTCCTAATTGCTGATTATGGTATACTTCATCCAACTCGATTCGTTTGGTCTAGATCTGAATTAATTTGCTGGCTATTATCTGATGTTCCTAAACCTATTCATTCAACTGCCCAAAAAGCCTACTATAATCTTATTAAAGGATTTAGATCATGGATTGGTAAATCAGCATCTATTACTGTAGATCCTGAAACAGGTCAAGAATACGATTGGAAAGATGCTATATCCTTTGATGAAAATGTACGACAAAATCATCAAAAACGACTTTTAAATGCTATCATTGAAACATCATTAATTAGGGAATCAATATTTTTATTTTCAAAAAACTATTTAATAGGGCTTAATGATATTATTAAACATGGAATTTGGATCACTCATATAGGGAGTATGAATAATAAAAGTGTATTCAGAGTTTTAATAAAAACCAGAACTTTTGGTATACATAATCTGGTAATAAACCTTAATGAAGGATGGGAGAGTGAATTCTTTAATGAAGAAACAAAATGGTTAATTATGATGAGCTCAGGTTTTAAAGATCTTCCATTAGTAGAAAATTTCGGTGGTTATTGGCCTGAACACCAACTTTATACCGAAGAATATATTCAAGGAGAAACATTAGCAGCTTATTTACAGCGAAATAAAAATGACATAAAAGATCAAACTAAAGTTGATCGGTGGCAGATGAGGTGGTTACATTTTATCTGGAATGGAATTCAGGCCTATCAGGAATTTTGGCAACGAACATTTTTCAAATTATCAATCCAGCCACCAGTCCCTGATAATTTAATTATTCCACAGCATGATTATAAAACAGGAACAAAACTTATATCAATTTCGAGCCGAAAACCTATTATATCAGTAGCAGAACATTTTTTGTCTTTATATAGCGATTATATTGTTCATACTGAAGAAAGATATGAAGGGTTAAGTCATATGTCAGACTGGGAGGTTGTATTTACTGCCACACTCCAGGCATTAAAAGTAAAAAAGGGGAAAGAAATTCTTAACCAACTCAAATTAGAACTGGATTTAAATCAAGTTAAAAAGAAATGCCAAGCCGTAAACTTGACAAAAGAAAGAATCGATGAATTTTTAGAAGAAATTGATAATTTTGGTATTTTAACAAAACCTGTTGTATTTGCGTCCCTTAGATACGAGCGTTGGTTAGATTTAAACCATGAGGCTACTCTTAATGCAAAAGCCTCAATTTTACAGGAATTATATAAAGATTATGAACTAGATGGATTATTAGATGAATATCCTGAAACACGTGTACGGTTTTTTATGATGACATGTTTTAAAGGAGAAAACCAAAAACTGACAAATGCATTCCAAGCTATGATCAAGGAATTAAGACAAAAGAAACTTAGTCCATGGAATATTCAAGAACGCATTTCATATATACAATCAACAATAGAATTAAAAAATGATGAAAAATTTTTTTTAGCACGAATGCTATTCCCACATATTGATTCTGCAGATTATGTTGAACTCGTTTCGATGACTCAAGGAGAGGAAGCACGTATTGATCTAGTATATCAAACAGAATGTACAGATGGTAAATTATATCGAATTAGACCTCCATTTATTCCAAAAGAAATTGCTCAATTTCACGTATTACTTTCAGAATCATCATTGTCTGTTACTTTTACTTCAGAACATAAATTTTTATTTGCATTTAATAATCGAAATCATTTGGTAGGAGGTTTATACTGGAAAAATATTGATAAGGACATAATTCATCTAGAATGGGTAGCAATAAGAAAAAAATATCAAAAAATTTCTTTAAGTAATCGTTTAATGTCTGATCTATACAAACGTATGAAGCATCTAGATGTCCATATTATTACAGTTGGATTTTATGCAGAAAAGTTTTTTTTCAAACAAGGATTCACGATTAATAAAAAATATGGAGGTTTAGTAAAAGAAATTTGATAAAATTTATTAATAATTATAAATAAATATTAAATCATCATATTAAGTCAGTATTCTTTTTAAAATAATCTTTTTACTATTATCCTTATCCTAATAAAGCATGAAATAGATTATAACACCAGTTATTGAAACATAAAGCCAAATCGGTAGCGTGATCCTTGCAATTTTTCGATGCTTCTTTATATCTGATACCCAACCCCTATAGAGTGTAAAAAGAGCGAGGGGAATTATTATAGCAGCTAAAATAATATGGCTAAATAAAATGGTGTAATATAACAACGTAAAATCACCACTATACATTTTTGGACCACTTTTAAACCAATGATAAACAACATAACTCATTAGAAAAAGTGTAGATGTGCCAAAAGAAGTAAGCATAACCATTTTATGTGAATCTCTTTTTTTCTTTAAAATAAGAAAATATCCTATAAGTAATAATAGAGCAGTAAGCCCATTTAAAGATGCATTAATTAAAGGTAATATCGATACATCAATTCTGCCTTCCATCCCTTCTGGTCGTGGACCTAAGATAAGGAAAGCAACTGTTAAACTAATTGCAATAGAAACAACATAAATAATTCGGGCCCAAAATGCATCATTTTTCATAAAAATTTATCCACTATAATTGTTAAAAAAAGTGCAGGCAAATAAAGAACTGACATTTTTAGAAGAAATCGAGCATTTTTTATACTGTATTTTCGTGCAAGTATAATACCTGATAACATGTATCCGAATCCTAATATTAATGCTGTATAAAAATAGAACAAATCCAGAAGTCCCATATAGACAGGCATAATGGAAACGGGAATAAGTAACAAAGAATGCCAAATAATTTGTCTGTTTGTTCTATTACCATCTGGTTCAATAACTGGCAACATTTTTAAATTTGCTTTTTTATAATCGTCCTTAAACATCAATGCTATGGCATAAAAATGAGGATGCTGCCACAAAAATAGAATGGCAAATAAGATCCATGCTTCTGGATCTAAATTACCTGTAGATGCTACCCATCCACCTAGGGGAGGCATAGCACCAGGAATAGCGCCAATTGATGTATTTAGCCAAGTCAGCTTTTTTAGTGGAGTATAAATAAAAAGATACATTAAAGCTGTTAATAGTGCGAGTATTGTTGTTAACGGAAAATTATTGGTGCTTGTAGATAAATCAATAAAAAAATAAAGTAGTATTGAACCTGAGAGTATCAACGCAATACCAAAAAGCATAGCATTTTTTGGTAAAATCATACCTGTTGGTAATGGTCGATATCGAGTACGATACATTAAACCATCTGATTCTAATTCCGCATAATGGTTTAATACACCTGCGCCAGATGAAACTAAACAGGAGCCTAATAGAGTAATCAAAAAATGTTGATAATTAGAAATACCATCCCCTCCTAAATAATACCCTAAAGCTGTTGAAATTAAGATTAAAAAAGTAATACTAGGTTTCGTCAACTCAAAATAAGCCTCAAATAAATTAATCGCTTTTTTAGGAATTCGTTTCATTTATGATTTTAGAATTTTAATAAGATGGGTTATATCTTTTCTTAATACTAACTGGCTTGCATCATCGGTCCCATCAAAATATTTTCGTATAAACCCATTTTGATCAATTAAAATAAACTTAATTGCATGGCCCTGGGGCAATTGATCTGCATACAGCATAAACCCATCCTTCTTTAGATTTTTGATGCTTTCAATATTTGAACTCAAAAATTGCCAACGATTATCATATACACCTTGAAGGTCTGCATATTGTTTTAATTTATTTTGAGTATCTATTTCTGGGTCAACCGTAATAGAAATAAATTGCACTTCTGGTATTTTAGAGAAATCATGATAAAGTTCTTTCATATTATACGCCATTATTGGACAAGGTCCCGCACAAGTAGTAAAGAAGAAATCTAGAACTGTAACCTTATCCTTTAGATGGTTTTGGCTAAAGAACTCACCATGCTGATTTATAAACAAAAACTCAGGTACTGGCTTTATAAGTGGTAATTCGTGAGATGCTCTAGCTTTCTTAATTACCCAACTCGCACCGATTCCCATTATGAAGATAATAATTGCAAGATAAAAAAATACTTTATTCATGACTAAGCTGTGACTTCCTCCAAGCACAATATTGGATACTAATCAGACCTAATATCCAAGATGCTATCCAAAGATGGAATAATTGAATAATCGGAATTAACTCTAAGAAAACTAATATTTCGCCTGAAACAATTTGAATCATAATTAAGATTAATATTCCCGTTGAAGATTGTATAACTAAAGATGATGGATTCAAAGATTTTTTTACCAAATGATACCATAGTAACCCAGAAATCCCAGCAATTGAAAAACCCAATATAGTATGAGCATACTTAAATGGACCTAACATATGAAGAAGGAACTGTGATTCTACAAGTGGATTTTCCCTGCGAATCATTTCCAACCCTCCACGAATCTCAGTACCTAAAATTATCTCTATAATAAGTGTAATTGAAAGCAAACCAAAAAGATATCCTATATGAGATGGATAGCGACTCAAGGTTTCTAATTTAGGTTTTTCTATATAAAAAGCCTGTTGCGCAGCATATAGAAGGAGCATAACAATAATTAAAGCAAGGAGCAAATGGAGTGTTATAGTAAGTGGATTAAGTATCGTATCCACTAATACAGCTCCGAGCCAACCTTCAATTAATGTAAGTAAAAATGCTATGATAATTGGCCATTTGATACTATTTATATGTTTGTAATACTTTAAACCGACTATCACAGTTATAGTGATAGTCAGACCCACTATAGCTCCAAAAAGTCGATTGCAATACTCAATCCATGCAAGAACAATATTAAACTTTGCAGGATCAATATGGTCGGGTAATTGACTTAAATTTGTTGGAGGAATCCAACGATCAAAACATTTTGGCCAGTCAGGACAACCCATTCCTGCGCCAGAGACACGAACCATGCCTCCAATAAATATTAATAGGTAAGTAAACCCTGTAGATAAGAATGAAAAGGTGCGAAATAATCTCATATATAGATGATTAAATTAGAAATTTTATCTAATCCTTTAACTAAACTTTTACACTTTAGATAATGACACAAATGATTAATTTCAGACTCTTTTTTCAAACATTATTTTTATTCTAGTCTCAGTTTAAACAATAAAATAAAAAATGATTCTAAATAGATTAGAGCCAGGAACAAACTGTACCGTACTTAATACTGGTCAAGAAGGTACTATTAAAAGGATATATTTTTATCCAACCAAATATGAAATAGAGTTTCTTGATGGACATATTGAGCATCATTCATCAAAAGACTTAGAAATAGATGGCGTTAAACAGCAACAAGCGCAGCTTAAAATTCCATCTATACCGGAGAATGGTGTTGGTATGTCATGGAATAACTGGTATCCTTTTAAAGGTGAAAGTATGGTTGAACACCATTTTTCTACTACAAAAGAAATTATGTGGGATATGCTTACTAGTTTGGAAATGTATAATGTATGGTTTCACGGTATCCAACGAGCTTTACCTGTTATTGAGACAGAGCGGTATGTCCATAAATATTCATTTAATCATTTAGAATTAAAACCTGGTAATTATTTTAAAATAAGACCCAAAACAATTGCACCGTGGTTTAAATGCAGGATTATGACCCTTGAAAAAAATAAAGAATTTGGTTTTACTTTTAAAACCAATCCACTGATGACGGAATATGTCCATTTTTCAATTCGTGAAACAGAATATGGTGTCTGGTTAACTTGTAAACGTACATCAAAAGGTCTTTTCTCAATGCTTAGTCAATTAAATTGGAAAGACAAATCAATTATATTACAAAATCTTGATAAAGTTATTCCAAAAGTCAGTCAAAAAACTGATTCTGATGGGATATCTGATACCATGGGCCAAGTTGCTTCCACTATCGGTGGATTTGAAGCACTATCAAAAGATGAAAAAGTTGCCTACCTTGTCAACAAAGGATTAGATGGAGATATGGATACTGTAAACAATCATACTGATAAAGTCGTGCGTGGTAAAACCAAAGCAATGATGGTGAAAATTAAACGTGGCTCGGTTGAAAGACCTCCTATGCCTGAAATCTCAGTTGCTACGACCACTACATCTACTGAAAATAATTCAAAAACACAAAATACTGATGATGAGATTTTCAAAGATTTAGTTGCAAAGGGTATTGATGGAAACATGGATGAAATTAATGCTCTGGAAAACCGTGTATTACGTGGAAAAATTAAAGCTGCAATTGTTAAAGCTAAACGTGAATCGAAATAATTATGTCAGACACAGAAAAACATCGACTTAATAAAACTCAGGTCATATCTATGATTGCTTGTACTGCCTTACTTTTAGTTTATGTTACTCTAGTTACTTGGGTATTTTAATTGGAATGGTTTACCCTAGAATGGCTAATGAGAAACTTAGAATGGGCAGTCGCTCTACTTGTAGTAAGCTGTATTATATTATTTTTTTTCCCAATCCTTCTTGGTTGGCAATTAAAAAAACAGGAAAAAAAAGACAAACAAGATTAGACTATGGATGCCATCCCCATTATTTCAATTCTCATATTCTTATTCGCATTGGTTCTTATAGGGGAAATCATAAAATTGAAAAAAGATGTTCGAAAACTTTCAAAGTTGAATCGTATCATGCGCCAAGATTTTGAAAAAATAAAAAACAGTAACAAATAATTATAAAAATGACATTTAGTTTTTGCCCTTGGAAAAGATATGAAGATAAATTCCCAACCTTCATTTAAGCTATATGAATAACACAACAACTATAGAAGCAGAAAAAAATGAATCGAGTCGCGTCTATACTCTTTTCTATTCTTTTTTTCTAATCCCATTTATGATTGCAATTTTCGGCGCAGTTTTCTTTTTATTATTTAGATTTATTACATATGAGACCACTGATGCTTCTGTACTTCTTAACCAAGTAAAAATAGGTTCAGCAACTAAAAGGTGGCAATCGGCTTATGAGTTATCAAAAGTTCTAAATAATCCGGAGACAATTCCTGATAATCTAACCTTTAAAAATCAAATGATTTCTGCATATAGACATGCAATAAATGATGATCCTTTAGTACGCTCTTATCTGGCAATCGCTATGGGTGCAACAAAAGATGGCTTCTATTCTGAAGAACTGTTAAATGGTCTAAAAGATGAATCCCGTGAATCTCGTCTTGCGGCTATACAAGCAGTAGGTATGGTAAAAACAACTAAGGCTGTACCTTTTTTAACCAAAATTATAAAAAAATCTGATTACCAAGATGAACGTCTAGCTGCTACAATGTCTTTAGGCTTTATAAGTGATATGGCATCCATACCTACTCTAAATGAATTATTAATAGATGATGAACCTAATATCAGATGGGATGCAGCAATCGCTTTAGCGAAAATGGGTGAGAAAACATCCGTTCCAATTATTGAGAATTTAATGGATAGAGACTACCTAATGACGTTTCCTGAATTAGATTATAAAGAAATTAATAAGGTCATTTTAATTGCAATTGAAACATCATCGATTTTAAGAGATAATAGATTTGAACCAAAACTTGTGTTTCTTGCACAATCAGATGAAAATTTGAAAATTCGAGATGCCGCTATAAAAACATTAAAAAATAAATACGATAGGATTATATAAAAAATGTCTGAAGAAAAAATGGTTCCAAATGCAGCGGTAGGTTCATCACCAGATAATGCATATAAAGGACCAGAGACAGATAGAAGAGGTTTTCTAAATTGGCTGTCTGTAGGCTGGCTTGCTTACTTGGGTGTTACGGGTGGCTTTTTTACAATAATCGTACGTTTTTTATTCCCAAATGTGTTATTTGAACCACCACAAACCTTTAAGATTGGCTTTCCAGATGATTTTTCTAAAAATTCAGTTGATATTAAATTTAAAAAGCAGTTTAATGCCTGGATTGTTAGAGATGAAGAATCTATTTTTGCTCTCTCAACAGTTTGTACACATTTAGGTTGCACCCCAAATTGGCTACCAGTAGAATCAAAATTTAAATGCCCGTGCCATGGAAGTGGTTTTAGAATGACGGGTATTCATTTTGAAGGTCCTGCGCCAAGACCATTAGAACGATTCAAAATTAGTCTTTCAAATGATGGACAAATTCTAGTAGATAAAACTAAAAGTTTTAAATGGGAGAAGGGTGAATGGGAAAATCCAGAATCTTATCTAAAAGTTTAGTTTAAGTGAATTGTTAATAAAATTAATTTTAAATAATGTCTGAAAAACAAAATAAAAAAACAATCTTAGAAACCTTGGGTAAATCCCAAGTCTGGAAGTCAATTATAAGATCAGGTGTCCCACATACACGCAGACAGAGAATGCACGCCGTTCTTGGTAGCGTTTTCTTACACCTTCATCCTGCTCGATTGCCAAAACATGCTGTGAAAGTAGGATATACATGGTGCATGGGTGGGTTATCATTTTTTCTTTTTGTCAACCTTACTATCACAGGCATCCTACTTATGTTTTATTATCGCCCTACAGTTGAATATGCTTATACTGATATTATCGATTTGACAGAACAGGTTCCGCTAGGTATCATGCGTGAACTTCATCGTTGGGCTGCTCATGCAATGGTACTCGTTGTTTGGTTACATATGTTACGAGTGTTTATGACCGGGTCCTATAAACCACCAAGAGAATTTAATTGGGGGGTCGGTGTACTTCTCATGACAATGACTATGTTTTTATCCTTCACGGGATATCTGCTCCCCTGGGATCAATTAGCTATATGGGCAGTAACAGTAGGATCTAATATGGCTAGGGCTCATCCATTCATTGGTCATGAAGGGCCAGGAGCAAGTTTGCTGGCTATTGGAGATATTAACCTAGTCCATATAGGTTCTGATGTTCGATTTGCATTAATTGGAGGTAGATTTGTTGGTGAGGCCACGCTATTGAGATTTTATGTTATACACTGTATTGCAGTACCATTTATCATGATGATCTTTATGGCAATTCATTTTTGGCGAATTAGAAAAGATGGTGGTATCTCAGGCCCGCTCTAAAATAGAAAAATATGTTAGAAACATTTAAACATACAGTAGACTATCTTTCATCACCAACTATAAGCTTTTCTATGCTTACGGTTTTGACACCAATTTTATTCCCTCCAACAGACTGGTTTGATAAAATTAATCGCAAGCTAAGGTTTTACTTGCTATGGACAAAGCCAGGATGTGCAATTGCAATGACTGTGATTACATTTTTCTTTACTGTTGGCTATATGGATGAAAATTTTAGTGTAATCTTGACTAAAGGAGATAACTTCCCAATTGTACTTATGGTTTATTCTATTTTCTTTTTTACATGGTTAGCAATGCACAAGGCATACATTAATGATGAAAGATTAGAAAAAGGGTTAAAACCTTCAGAATACAATGATCCAGATGATAAAGTTCTTGTCTGGCCAGACTTAGTTTATATTGAATTTATAGCTTTAATCCTTTTTACTGTGTTTCTAACTGTCTGGTCCATTTTAGTTGCAGCACCACTAGAAGAGCCAGCAAACCCCGCAGCAACACCCAATCCTTCAAAAGCTCCATGGTACTTCTTAGGGCTCCAGGAAATGCTAGTCTATTATGATCCATGGATTGCAGGAATTTTACTTCCCATGTTTTGCATTCTTGGCTTGATGGCAATTCCTTATATGGATATAAATAAAAAAGGAGATGGTTACTATTCTTTTAAAGAAAGGAGAGTGGGTATTTTCATCTTTATGTATGGATGGATCGTATTATGGCTATTTTTAATTGTCCTTGGAACATTTTTTAGAGGACCTAACTGGAACTTCTACGGACCATTTGAATATTGGGATGCACACAAAGTTGTAGCCCTCAATAATGTGAATTTATCAGAATATTTTTGGGTAAAGCTTCTTGGAACAGGGCTCCCAGATAATATTTTACTTAGAGAAGTTGTAGGTTTTTTAGTTGTAGGTGTTTATCTATTTATCCTTCCGGTTATTTTAGCAAAAACCTGGTTGAAAGATATGCTAGAGGCATATGGACCAGTAAGGTATGTTTCCCTAATGGTTTTTGGATTGGTAATGCTTGGACTTCCTCTTAAAATGTATTTCAGGTGGATATTTAATCTTAAATATTTCATTGCCATCCCTGAATATTTTTTCAATATTTAATTAAAGATTATAAATGTTTAAAAACGACGAAAGATACTGGGATATAAATCTTTTAAATAAATGGTTTGCAATATCATCTATAATATTCCTTGCTGTTACAGTTTGGACTTTTGTTGATGACAATGATGATGAATTTAAAGACTACCAGCGTGAATTTCGGAAACTGGAGATCCAAATAGCTCAACAAAAATTGGAGAATCAAGCCGCTGAAATTGGAGAAAAAAAATCTATTTATGAAAATGCTATCGCAAATGCACAAATAAAATTTGATGGCAGAAAAAAAGAACTTGATGATTTAACAAATGAACTTAATTCTCTAGAGGACAAACATTACAACCAAAATATGAAATATCAGAGTCATAAAGCAAATGTTGATGCTCTGAAATACCTTGTTGAAGCAGATAATGCTCATGGAGGTCATGGTAGTGCTCCAAGTCATAGAGATGATTATAATGCAGCACTAGATAAACTAGATATTCTTAGATTGGAAAGAGAAGCAATAGAAATAGAAATAGCAGCTATCGAAGATAATATCAAATCAATTAAATCTATTTTAAAAGAAAAACAAGATACCCTAGATAAATATGCGAAACAATATAATCTAACAAAGAATAAATTAAATACATTAGATCGTAGTAGAATGTCAATTGCAAATAAATTAGGTGATATTGTTCGTGATTTACCCATCCTTGATTTCCTTGACCCTTATTATAAAGTACATCAAATTGTAGTAGCAGATGTTAAATATGATGTGAATTTTGCATCTGTACCAGTGGTAGATCGTTGTACCAGTTGTCATCTAGGAATTGATAATCCAGATTTTTCAGAAGCGCAACAACCATTTACTACACATCCAAATCTTGATTTATATCTTACATCAAATTCTCCTCACCCCATGAATAATTTTGGTTGTACAAGCTGCCATGCAGGGCGTAGCCGGGGAACAAGTTTTCTATCTTCTTCACATACTCCTAACAGTCAAGATGATAAACAAAGATGGATAGATGAACATGATTGGAAAGTGAATCACCATTGGCTCACTCCAATGCTACCTTCAAAGTATACTGAAGCAAGCTGTTTTAAATGTCATTCTAATACTAGTGATCTTGCTGGAGCTGAAAAAATAAATTTTGGTCTATCTCTCATTGATAGATCTGGATGTAATGGTTGCCATCACAATGCAGATTGGCCAAGTCAATCCAAAACAGGACCTAATCTAAAAAGAGTTAATGAAAAATTAACAGAAGATTGGGTAGCAAAATGGGTTAAAAACCCTAGACATTTTAGATATAACACTCGAATGCCTTCAGTTTTTGAACAATCAAATCAAGAATCTCCTAAAATCGCTGCGTATAATAATGTCGAAATTGCTGGTATGACTCAATATTTATTTTCTGGGAAAAATAAATTGCAGGGTAGAAACAGTAACCGTTTTATTGGTGATGCTTTAAATGGAGAAAAGCTTTTTAATTCCGTGGGCTGTATGGGTTGCCATGTATCAGAAAAGAATCCAGATGATGCACCCCTTGTAAATGACTACAAAAATTTAACAAAAGTACAGGGTCCAAACTTAATTGGATTGGGTTCAAAAGTATCTGCAGAATGGCTTTATGAATGGATCATGAATCCACAATCCTATATGCCTGATACAAAAATGCCAAACCTAAGACTGGCACCTCAACAAGCAAAAGATCTTACAGCGTACCTCCTTCAAGATAAAAATGAATCCTTTGATAAATCACCAGAACATCAATATGATAAAAAGATTCTAAATGAACTAACTGTGAATTGGCTAAAAAAATCAAATCCAGAAAAATTTGCAAAAGATAAAGCAGAAAAAATGGATGAAGTAGAAAAACTAAATTTTATTGGAGAAAAAAGTATACGTCATTATGGTTGCTTCGGCTGTCACCAGATTGATGGCTTTGATGACGCAAAACCAATTGGTGTTGAGATTACAGAAGAAGGCTCAAAACCTGTAAATAAATTTGATTTTGGACTTTTTCATGATATTGAACATACTGTACCTACCTGGATTGAAAACAAATTAAAAACACCACGTATATATGATAAAGGTAAAGAAAGTCAGCATCTAGACTTATTGAAAATGCCAAATTTCCATTTTTCTGAAGATGAAATTGAAGCAGTCACTGCTGCAGTATTAGCCTTTAATTCAAATAAAGTAAATGAAAAATTATTAGCACATAATAAAGACCCTGATATATTTAAAAAAGGACAC